>CAYYBZ010000182.1:0-5158 GCA_964470285.1 uncultured Oligoflexia bacterium | reverse complement strand
TTACCAGGATCCCCCACTTAAGGTACTTTACTTCCGAACCTGAAATAATCTTGTTGACTGAAGAATAGATTATTATGATGCTTATTACGAAGATTATTATCGCCTCAATCAGGCTACCGACGTTTTCTACCTTGCCGTGACCGAATCTGTGCTCCTCATCTGGAGGTTTCATTGCTTTAACTACTGAATATCTCGCTATCAAAGCTGCGAAAAGGTCTATACCTGAATGAAATGCTTCTGAAATAATACTGATAGAAGATGTAAGAATTCCTACAATGAGTTTTATAACTGTGAGTGTAGAGGTTGCTAAGACTGATAAATTGGCCGCGTTTTTCTTTAGATGTAAGTTTTTAAAATTATTATCCTTTTTATTTGAATGTCTTTTCATACCTATCAATTAATCCACATATTTTACGAGATTAAAATATTAATATTCTAAAATAAAGTAAATTGTCCTGAATATGTCCTTAAGAAATTACTATTGAAAAACATAACTTTACTTTCCCTTTTTCAATTGAGAATTCGAGGCAACCACTTAGCCCTTCAATCTATATTACCTATTATTTCATATAGTTACAACGTTTTTTATTTTATCTAATAAATTGACATGCTATATTTATTTTGAGACCATATAAGTGTTAACATTAGTTGTTTTTCAGGCTTTAATTAAATTTGTTATATATATCAATGCTTAAAAAAATATCCGTCATATTCTGCCTACTTGCAATGACCTTTATGTATTCTACTCCCTGTTTTGCAGATATCTATACTTACGAAGATTCAAAAGGCATTGTCTATTTTACTGATACCAGACCTTCGAAGGAAACCATTAAAAAGGTTAAGGGTTTTCGTGTTTTTGAAAAAACCGGAAGAGCAAAAATCGTTTTTAACCTTTCAGAAAGCGAACTTGAGAGCATTATCAACTGGGCCTCAAAAAAACACGGGCTTGAAAAGAGTCTGATAAAAGCAGTAATAAAAGCGGAATCAAATTTTAATCCGCAGGCAGTCTCCAAAAAAGGTGCAGTCGGATTGATGCAGTTAATGCCAAAAACAGCATATTCGATGGGTGTAGACAACATTAGAGATCCATGGCTCAACGTTGAAGCCGGATGCAAGTATTTAAAAAAGATGATTGATAGATTTGAGGGAGATTTAGAGCTTTCATTGGCAGCATATAACGCAGGTCCCACAGCCGTTTCCAAATATGACGGCATACCGCCATATAAAGAGACAATAAACTATGTACAAAAAGTCATTAGATACTATAATGGCAGCTACCAAAAAGCAGATTTACAGGCTTATTTAAACGGTAGCACTCTAAATGACACATGATAACTTAAGAAATGAATTGCTGACTCTTCCCAACCAGCTTACTTTACTTCGAATACTATCAGTGCCTGCAGTTGTAGTACTAATGCTTGAAAAATCTCCAAATTATGACATCGCGGCAGCAATAGTATTCACATTCGCATCACTTACGGACTTCTTTGACGGTTTAATAGCAAAACGCTTCGGCATGGAAAGTAAAATCGGAATTCTTCTTGATCCCTTGGCAGATAAGTTATTGGTAACTTCGGTACTAATTGTTCTGGTGCATCAGGGCAAAATTGATATGGTAATTCCCGTTATACTAATCTGGAGAGAATTCGTAATAATGTCCTTAAGAAGCATGGCTACGACTCACGGGGTTGTAATTTCAGCCAGTTCACTGGCTAAAAGTAAAACATCTTTACAGGTAGTAGGACTTATTGGAATCATTGTAGGCCGTGATAATGCTCTTTTTGATATCGACTGGTTTATTATCGGATACACTTTGATCCTATGCTCACTTTTTGTTTCAATAATCTCCGGATACCAGTACTTAAGGAAGTTTTTCATAAAGACTTATAACATCGGAAACTAGACCGAGGTCGTTTTTATGGATTGACACAAACTCGGATTGTACGCTAGCATGTTTAATATTTTTAAGTAGTTACATTAAAAGCTTTCGGAGGAAAAAATGGCAAAAAAAGGTTTTGATTATGATGAAGTTAAAAACCAGCTGGAAACTGTATGGGATAAAACCCTTGATGCGCTTAACAAGGGGAAGAAAGAAGTTGTCCGCTATTCAAAAATGGGCAAAATCAAACTTGATACACAAATGATGGAAAGAGACAAAAGCTATCTTTATCAAAAACTTGGAGAAGAAACATATAAAGGTTTAAAGCAGGACAAACTAAACACTCAGGCACTTAAAAAATACGTTGATAAAATTGAAAAGATTAACTCAAAAATCAGAAAACAGAATGCCCAGTTCAGCGATCTCAACAAAAAAAGCCCGACTAGAAAAAAGAAACCGAGTAAAACAAAGTAAAAACAGGTATTAGAGGTAACTAATGGATAAGGATACTATCCTTTCTCTTTTTAAAGCTGCCCTGAAAATAGAATCCGACGGGGCCAATTTTTACTCAATGGCCGCAAAAAATTCCAAAGACAATTCCACAAGAGAGATTTTCGAATTTCTGGCGCAGGAAGAAAAAAAGCATTACGAATTTTTTATGGGACCTTTAAAGACTCTGGAAAAAGGTGAAAGCTTTGACTATTCGGGTGCGGTTAAAAACATGAAGTCTGATTTAAAGGAAGTGGGAGAAGTCTTTGACGCAGATTTCATAAAAAGACTAAAGGGTGACAATTATTCTTTAAGCGCCGTATCCATAGGTATTCATCTCGAGAAGAACTCTATCGGTTTTTACCGTGAGCAGAAAGAAAAGGAAAAAGATCCGGACGCTCTTAAATTTTACGACTTTTTGATAAATACGGAAGTTTCACACCACGACATTCTTGTAAATATGGAAAAGGAAATGCTTGAACATTCGTGGAATGAAAACCGCTTTTCGCCGTTTTAATATAAAATGTACAAAATCTCTCTATCAGGAACACTAACCTGCATTATAGTTTTAACTTGTGCCTATTGCCTTGCGGGTATGATAAAAATAACTCTTGAAAACGTTGAAGGCGTAGGTACATTGAAAAACTGGCGGCACATGGCCCATTCCAAGACATTTGAAGGATGTTTACCCTGCCATAAGGATAAAGTAGGCAAAAAGGGAGAACTTATTGAACCGATGACCAGAGAGAAAAAATACATAGGGTGCCACACAGGAACATGTCATGACGATAAAAAGGGGCATAAAGTCGATGAATTAATAAAACATGCGAAAAAAGCCGGCCTTTTGAAAAAGTAATGGCTATCGATGTACCCCATTCGATAATTGATTAAACAATGAAGGAAGTTTTTATGAAAAAACTATTTGTATTCACTTTAACCGTATCAATGCTGGCCGCTTTTACCCTTATAAAGCCGGTGAAAAGAAAGAAAAACAGAATATTGTCGTTCACCTGAAACACTTCACAGATAACCTTCACGCAGCCGCCATGGCACTTAAGCTGGCTACCGGACTTTAATGTCCAGCCCATATATAAAGAAAATTCGCTGCCGTGCCACTTTCTTATATCGCGAAGGTCAGCTCCTCCCAAAAGTTCGGTATCAAAAAGATAATTATTGGTTGCCGTTCTACCGGAACCCGAACCCACATGAATTGTTCTAAAATCTTCCCTTTCACCCGTTCTTTCAAATGTATTTCTTTTAAGTAGAAGTCCGCTTGCATTATCCCATGATATATTAAGTATGACTGTATCGCTTTTAAAAATGTTTTCAGTTATAAGATTATTGTTATTGTTTTCTACTCCGGTTGCCTGAAATGCATAGGCGTGGTTGAGGCCCGGAGTCTATATAGTTCTCATAAACTTCGATATCTCCGTCTCCTCCGGCTATCCTTATAACCGAATCGCCGGGATAATGCCTGTTTGCTACGTTGGTTACTTCGCTTGTAAGACGGTTATTATATGTTTTGGCTCCGTGTGAATACATAAAATGAAGGCTGCATGAATCAGTTCCCTTCGCAATGGCGTGTATATTTCTTATTACTGCATTTGTCACTCCGTAAAGATGCAGAGGATTTGCCCTTTCATTTTCTCTGTTGCCTTCCTCTATGGTTCCGTTTCTAATTTCAATATTTTCTCTTCCGTAAACATAAACACCCGCCACGGTATTTGCTTCTGTTACCAATGATTTTGCATAAATTATTCTGTGTCCCCCCAGATCGAGGGTAATGTTATTTGCTGAAATCACAAAACAGCTTCCCGCACTCTGCACATCTTTAGTCAACAAATATGTGGCTCCATTTGGGAGAGCGTTCCGCATTCAGAAAGTTCAATATCCGCAACAACATTTTCCCCGTCAGGTATTTTTTGAGTGTTGCAAATTTCCTCCGGATTAGGCAGTCCTGAACAGTCAAAGGGAAGCTCTTCTAACGGGTTAACCACAGTAGAGCTTTTACATCCAAAGAAAATAGAAAAAATAAAAAGAAACGCTATTATTTTCTTGTAATACATCATGCCCTCCACCTTCGAATTTTATCAATTTAAGCAAACTATTCATACTTCAAAATTTATGTAATTACGAAAAGTTAGAAATTCAAACTTCGGTATAAAATATTAAAAATCTTTTCAAATAGGCAATTAGCCGTTATTATTCAAATCTTAATTTAAAACCTTTCTTGCCGGGGGATTAAAATGGAAAACAGTCCGTTAATTACAAATGATGCTGTAGTTCTGGGAATTCTTCTGATAATCCTTGCCGCCGTGTTTAAGACTTCGAGTATGGAAAAATTCAAGAAGTTTTACACTTACTGTCCCGCCCTACTGCTTTGTTATTTTATTCCTTCACTTTTTTCAACTTTCGGGATCATTTCCGGTGAAGAATCAAATCTGTATTTTGTTTCCTCAAGATATCTTTTACCTGCAAGCCTTGTTCTTCTGACATTGAGTATTGACCTAAAAAGAATACTTGCACTGGGACCTAAGGCTTTGATTATGTTTGCAACCGGAACAGTAGGAATCGTTATAGGCGGTCCGCTTTCAATTCTTATAGTTTCTACATTTTCACCTGAAACAGTCGGCGGAGCAGGCCCTGATGCCGTATGGAGAGGAATGACTACGCTGGCAGGCAGCTGGATAGGAGGCGGAGCAAATCAGACCGCAATGAAGGAAGTGTTTGGCGTCGGTGACGGAGTATTTTCGGCTTTGATTGCTGTTGATGTTTTCGTTGCAAATGTCT
>CAYYBZ010000181.1:0-5165 GCA_964470285.1 uncultured Oligoflexia bacterium | reverse complement strand
TGCTTCTCTTATCATTGGAAATTTATGACCCTTATAAGGGTAATTTAAATTTCAATATTAATCCGCCTTCAGCAACCGTAAAAGTTACGGGACCTGAAGGATTTGAAGACAATTTTATCGGAAACAAACTGTTTACCGGTTTAACCCCCGGCATCTATACGGCACAGGCAAGCGCACCCGGATTCGCAGACGGTGAAGCTTCAATCAATGTAGTCGGCGGTTTAACATCAAACATGTTATTGATGCTAAGGCCTTCTCAAATAATCATTGATGCACCACGCGCGGTTTATCGTGACGGCGACGGCAATCTCATTGAAATCACTTCAGAAGACGTAATGGCCGGCAAACTGGTATTCTATGCATGGATGGAAGATAGACCCGAAGAAGGAATAAATCCTGAAATCCTGGATCCCGAGTATGAAGGTGAAGAGACTAATCCTGGTACACCCACCGAGGATGAAAGACATGAGTTTGCACGCAACTTCACTCAGAACCTCGTTGCAGGATGGGTAGGCTTCAAAGATACAAGCAATGAAGTAGAAGTTATCAGACCTGTAATCGGTGCCGATGTCCGCTGGGAAATCGACCAGTTCTGGAATTTCAGATGGAACAGCATGCAGTTCGGAACATCCGATGACAATAGAGTAGCTCTGGGATACGGCGTTAACGATGATCAGGCAGATACAAGAACAAACAACGCCCGTTTAATAAATCAGAATTTCCCGAGTCCTTTCCTTGATTACCCTCTTTACAACGTGACAGGCATAGGCAGTCCGTATGTAGACGGTTTCACCTGGGTAACGCTTTTCTCACCCGACAGATGGGCAGCGGGCCGCGTCGTAGCAGTTGCAACGATAAACGGCGAAGAGATTGGGAAACGGACTCTTCATAAGAAATTTAAACCTAAACCCCAAATTGAAATAGAAAAGACAGTCGATCAGCAGACGGTTAATATGGTCGACGGTCAGGCAATGGTAAACTGGACCGTTACGGTAAGAAATGTCGGCAACGGTAATGCTGAAAATGTTTACCTTAACGACTATCTGGCATCGGGTGATACCGAGGCTTATGAACCCGGTAATCTTCCTGCGGGAAGCACGCCGTTCGATGACGGCTTCGATTATAACTTCGAGCTGTGCGGAAACTTCCCCAGTGAAGGTCCTTATGACATAGTTCCTTATGACGAAGGCTGCGACACAAAGACAATTCACTTCACGGGTACGGTTACTGAGCCGGGCATCTATTGTAACTTTGCACAGATCGTTTCTTATAATGATCGCTTCGAATGGTGGAATCCGATAGGACTTAACGCCCAGGCATGTTTCACAGCCGTTGAAGCCAAGCTGTCGATCTTCAAAGACTTCGTTGACTTTGAAGATGAAACAACAAGTCTTGGTCAGTCTCTTGAAGTTACCAAAAACACAGTCGCAAAATTGCGTGTGCGTGTTATAAATAACGGCGACGGCCCTGCTACTGACACCATGGTAAACGATATTCTATCAAGCGGAGTAATGGATAATTACGAAGTACTGAGCGTTTCCCAGGGTACGTTAAACGGCCAGGACGGATTTGACGCTAACCTAGGAGAATTAGCACCGGGCGCTTCCGTAACTATCATATTCACGGTCAAGGGAACAGTTGACGGAGAATATTGCGATACGGCTACAGTCAGTGCAACATCAGGTGAAATAATTCAAGAACAGGATACAGCCTGTTTAACCGTTGCTACTCCCGAGCTCTGGATTAATAAATGGAACAGAGACAGAAAGGTAACACCCGGTGAAAGTTATACATCCACGATCAAAGTCGGAAACAGCGGTAATGCCACAGCTCTTAACGTCTCCATCAATGATCTTTTAGGTTATAACTCCCAATTCAGTCAGTGGGTAATTTACGTAAGTTCCAACTTTGACGGTAATAGTGGTGTTTTAGTTGACCATACGGTAACAACACCCTACACGATTTCCATACCTGTAGGCGAACATGTTTACTTCTATGTTGTAAGCCGTATTCCTCTGGGCGGAGCCCCCGGTCAATACTGTGACACGGCAACCGCCACAGCCTCAAATGCCGAAACAGTTCAGGATGACGCCTGTGTCTGTGTCAAGGCATTCGCGGCTACTCAGACCCAGCTAGTAGATACAGACGATCCCGTAAATGCCGGAAATAACGTCACCTACTCAAGCGTACTTTACAACGAAGCCCTTTCTAACGAGGGTGTGGACGAAAATGAAATGAGGTATAGCTTCGGCGTTGAAGGTCCGATCTGGATCGGTTGGCCGGGATGGTTCCTGTTAGAAGAAACCGCTATCTATGTTGATCCGCTGCCTATAGTAGATCCGATAACCGGACTTGTACTTTCAGGTCCTTCGAATCCTACTGCCGTACTTCTGACAAACGGTGTGGATTACATTGTAGATAACGGCACGGCCGGACGTCAGGATATTCAATTCAATCCCGGCTGGGCATTACTACCCGGCACAGCTGTATATCTAACACATCTGAATACAGTCCCGGGTTATACACCGGTTTACGAAACGTACACAACCGGTTTCATCTGGGATATGTCAGGTACTTATTCCAACGACGGGTACACAACAATAGAGTTTGAACCGACAACGGTTCTACCCGGTATCGGTGATGACGACGATGATGATGACGATCTTAATTAATCCGATTACGGATTAAATTTGAGATAGAAAAACCCGCGGGGAACCTTCCCCGCGGGTTTTTTATTAGAGGTAACCGTTTACTTTTAGAACTTTTTATTCTACCCGCCTACGGAAATCTTTGCCATACCCTCATGAAAACCTTCAACCAGCACAAGTTTGGTTGTAAAAAGTGTTTCCCCTTTTTTATTTACGATTACGGTTTTTCCGCTTTCGAGAACTATTGCGGAATCGTCTGAAAATAATCCGGCTGCTTCAAATTTGTGTTTTATTATTAAATTCCCCTCCTTATTTATGTATCCCCACTTACCGTTTTTCTTAACTGCAGCAAGCCCTTGCGAAAAAGGCGAAGCATCTTCAAAAACAGGTTTTATAAACCAGTTACCGTCTTTATCAAGATAGCCCCATTTACCGTTTTTATCCTTTACATTTAAAGCGTTTTCATAGAAATCAGCAGGATTTTCAAACTTAAAATCTATAACGAGATTACCCTTTTTATTAATGAATAAATATTCATATCCGGAATCTTTTTGACTCTCTACCCTTGCAATTCCATTCTTAAAATTTTCGGCCTGAGCGAATTGAGGTTTAATTATTTGACTTCCTTTTTTGTCCATGTAGCCCCATTTATTATCGGTTGACTGAAAAGAGACTAATCCTTCCGAAAACTTTTTCCCGACATTTCTGTAAACCGGCTCTAAAACATAATTTCCCTTTTTATCAATGAAACCCAATCCTTTTTTACTGTATTCCTTAACCCTTGCAAGCCCTTCACTAAAAGGTTCGGCCCAGTCGTACTTTGGCTCAATGACCGTTTGTCCGTTTTTATCGATGTATCCGAACTTTTCTCCTATTTTTACATGTGCCAGTCCTTCGGAAAAGTTTCCAACTTCATCTGTTCTAAGACTGAATTGCGGTATTATTGCAATTTTGCCCTGTTTGTTAATAAAACCTGTTCCATGAAATGCGACAAGACCCAGACCGTCGGAAAACATTCCTTGTGAATAACTAGCTGAAGAAAAAAATTGAGATTTAATTTTCAATTCCCCTTTAGAATTTATAAAACCTATCTTCCCTTCAATTTCAACATCCGCAAGACCTTCAGAGAATGTCCCCGCCGAATCAAATTCGGCCTTTATAACGATCTCTCCCCTTTTATTAATGTATCCGTATTTTTCATTTTTCTTAAATTTAGCAAGATCTTCATGAAAATCACCGACTTCCTCAGATACGGGAGCCTTCTTCTTCGATGATATCGAATGCTCTTCACGTTTCGGTTCAGGAACACAATTACCTTTTTTATCAATCACTGCCGATTTTCCGTTTATCGTAACTTTTGCATATCCGTTTTTAAACGGCTGCGCATAATCAAAATATGGGGGAATAACTATGTTTCCTGATTTATCTATATATCCCCATTGAGGAACCTTTTCCATTACAGGTGTTTCCATAGGTATCCTTTCTTCCATTTTCATACTTCCGTTTGCAGGTAAAGCTATGAAATTAACAATTATTGCCGTTAGAAGTATATTTCTTATGATCACTTTATCCTCCAAGCAAATAAAACTTCTTACTTAAAAAACGCCTTAACAAATAAAATGCCGTAAAATCCTCATAAATATTCTAACTCCGGTCGGAATAATCTTATCCGGAAAATCATAGTTTTGCCCGTGAAGATTTTCATGATCACTACCTGCACCTAAGGCAAAAAAAGCTCCTTTATATAATGCTGTAAATTCTCCAAAATCCTCGGATGCTTTGAAGGGCTCATCAAATTCGATTACTTTAATACCTAAACTCTTCGCGGATTCCATTATTACCCTGCATGATTCCTCATGGTTTACTGTAGCCTTAAATTCTTCACAAAACGAAACCTCGAATTTAAGGGAATTCTCATTACATGTTCTTTTTATAAACTCTAAAGAAAGATTCGTTAATCTCTTAAGCGCATTGTCACTATCCGCTCTTAATGTTGCACAAACTTCGGCAAAGCCGGGAGCAGTGCCGAAAGCTTTTTCACCCAGAGTCGCATTAATGACCGTCAATAAAGAAAAATCTTTTTCCAGCGATTTATCTTTAACAAGCTCCGGTAAGTTATGCAAAAGACAAGAAACTGCTCTGGAAGGACTTATTCCCTCTTCGGGATGAGCCGCATGGGCGGTTTCCCCGAAAAGCTTCACCGTCATACCCTTTGACGCACAAAGTATTGCTCCGTGCTTTACGGCTACAGAATTAAGACTAAACCCCGGGAAATTATGCAGAGCAAAGATATAATCCGGTTCAATGTCCCGGAACTTTGTATCCTGAATAACCTTTTTTGCCCCCTGCCCTGTTTCTTCAGCCGGCTGAAAAAGCAGTACTACCTGGCCTTTATTCACCGGATTTTCAGCTAAAAGCATTGCAACTGCACAAAGAATTGCCATATGCCCGTCATGGCCGCATTTATGGGATACTCCTTCTGTAACAGAGCGGTAATCAAAATCGTTTAACTCCCTT
>CAYYBZ010000180.1:0-5181 GCA_964470285.1 uncultured Oligoflexia bacterium | reverse complement strand
GGAAGAAAGCGTAAAAGTTGATATTAGAAAAGGGTATAAGCCCGCCTTTGTAAACGCAACCGTAGGAACAACATCTTCAACGGCAATCGATCCACTGGAGGATATCGGTAAAATATGTAATAAGTACAACCTGTGGTTTCATGTTGACGCCGCTTTTGCAGGAACAGCGGCAATTCTTCCCGAAATGAAGTCCTTGCTCAACGGCGTTCAATATGCAGATTCATTTGTATTTAACCCTCATAAATGGATGATGACCAATTTTGACTGTTCAGCGTTTTTTGTAAAGGATTCTAATGTGCTTACCAGAACCATGAGCATGAATCCTGAATATTTGAAAACTGAGCGTGATAATACGGCAGTTAATTTCAAGGACTGGCATATTCAGCTCGGTAGGCGGTTCAGAGCTTTAAAATTATGGTTTGTCATCAGGTATTACGGTGTAGAAGGTCTTAGAAAAATTATACGAAACCACATAAAGTGGGCAAAAGAGTTTGAAAAATGGATAGATGAAAGCGATGATTTTGAAAAACTTGCCCCTGTTACATTAAATCTTGTTTGTTTCAGATTCAATCCTTTAAAAAGAAATTTAAAAGAAAATGAACTTGAAAAGATTAATAAAGATTTACTCAACGAATTGAACTCTTCAGGCAAAGTATATTTAACTCATACTAAGTTAAGAAATAAATACTGTCTTAGGATTTGCATCGGTCAGAGAAATACACAGTTCAAGCACGTGCAAAACTGTTGGGAAATGATTAGGAACAGCGATGCCGTTGGTAAGTACGACTCGGAGTGAATTATGGATTTATTTAAAGCTTCAGGCGGAACACAAAACAATGAAAGGCTTAATCCTCTCGCCGATCGTATGAGACCCTCGAAGATAGATGAGCTTGTGGGACAAGATA
The DNA here is from genome assembly GCA_964470285.1 of uncultured Oligoflexia bacterium. GTDB lineage: Bacteria > Bdellovibrionota_G > CAYYBZ01 > CAYYBZ01 > CAYYBZ01 > CAYYBZ01. Next base: position 4,276 of record CAYYBZ010000180.1, on the reverse strand, counting down.
AGCTCTTAGGTAAGGGAAAACTTCTCAGAAGTGCCCTGGACAAAGATGAGCTTAAATCCATGATTCTGTGGGGGCCTCCCGGATGCGGGAAGACATCTCTGGCTAATATTATTGCAAAAACGACGGATGCAAATTATGTGGCTTTTAGCGCGGTTCTTTCGGGAATAAAGGAAGTTAAGGAAGTGATGGTTGAAGCCGCAAATTTCAAAAAAATGTATGGGAAGAAAACAATTTTATTTGTTGATGAGATTCACCGGTTTAATAAGTCACAGCAGGATGCTTTTCTGCCTTATATTGAAAAAGGTGACATAATTCTCATAGGGGCCACTACAGAGAACCCTTCATTTGAGGTAAACTCGCCAATACTTTCAAGGTGCAAGGTTTATATACTTGAAATGTTAAGCCCGGATGGAATTGTTGAGATTCTTAAAAGGGCAATTAACGATGAAAGGGGTTTGAAAGAATTTTCACCTGAGTTATCAGAAGAAGATCTTAAATATGTTGCAAACAATTCATCCGGTGATGCAAGGAAGGCACTTAATCTTTTAGAGTTTGTTGTTTTAAGTGTTAATCCTTCAGATGATGGAAAAAGAATCATTACACATGAGGCAATCAAGGATGCTTTGCAAAAGGGAGAACTTTATTACGATAAACAAGGAGAAGAGCATTTTAATATAATCTCCGCTCTTCATAAAAGTATAAGAAATTCGGATCCCGACGCAGGCCTTTACTGGCTTGCCAGAATGCTTGAGGGCGGCGAGGATCCTCTCTACGTAGCAAGAAGGTTAATTAGATTTGCATCTGAAGATGTTGGTAATGCGGACCCGCAGGCGCTCACTTTGGCGGTTTCAGTGAAGGAAACCGTACATTTTATTGGTATGCCTGAAGGGGCATTAGCCCTGGCTCAGCTGGTAGTTTATCTGTCAAGTAGCCCCAAGAGTAACACTCTATATAAAGCCTACGGTGAAGTGAGATCTGATATAAGAAAGGGGAAGATTTACCCTGTACCGTTACAGATAAGGAATGCTCCTACGAAATTGATGAAAGAAGTCGGATACGGAAAGGATTATAAATATGCACATGCCTTCGACGAAGGCATAGCCGATATGACCTGTCTGCCCGATGAATTAAAGGATAGAACTTACTACAAACCCAAAGAAATCGGATTTGAAAGAGAGATCAAAAAAAGGCTGGAATACTTTAAAAAATTAAAAATCAAGAATTAATATGGAATTTGATACGTACCTCAGCATCTGTCTGAACCTGCTTAGGTTCAGACAAACCACATGTCACATCCCAAATTAAACATAGTTTTTAAAGTTTTTATTGCCGTATATCAAAAGCTTATTTTGAATGCTCATCATGATGTGAAAACTTGTATTGCCTCCGATAATGGTATATATATACCGGTCAACTTATAAGTAGTTGAAAACAATGAAAAAGTTCAAAAAAATATTTCTTTTTATAGGTCTGATATTCTTCGTTTTTCTGATTTATCAGGTAGGCATTCAAAGTATTGCCGACAGCCTTTTAACAGTGGGCTGGAATTTCTTGGTAATTTTTTCAGTATGGCTTGGTAATTATATCGTTCAGAATTTTGCCTGGGCCATTGAAATGCGAAAAACATTCTCGAATATAGGCTTTTTCAGCCTGATGAAGGCGAGAATTGCCGGCGAAGCAATGAACGGTCTTATTCCTCTGGGTAATTTCGGGGGGGAACCCGTAAAGGCCTATCTGCTCTCCCATAAAGCCGATAGAACTGAAATAGTCGCCTCGCTTATACTTGATAAGACAATTTTCGGATTCGGTTCTCTTCTGTATATTTTTGTAGGGCTTATACTTACTATTTTTGCTTTAGGCGCTTTTGAAATGAAATACAAAATTCTGATGTTTGTATTTCTGGCGCTTTTAGTTTATGGCCTAATTTGGTTTGTACGTAAAAAGACCTTTTTTTTCAGGTTTTGTGACAGGCTCAGAAGATGGGGGATAGCGACCAGATTTTTCGAAGAAAAAATGGAAAAAATCCAGAAAATGGATGATCGAATTGCATCTTTTTACAGAAAAAATAAAAGGCGCTTTGTCGCTTCCCTGTTGCTTCATTTCACAGCTAAGGTTGTTAACGCAGTTGAATTCTATCTTGTTTTTTTGTATCTTGGCTTTGATTTGACGTTTGTGCACGCAGTATGCATAAATGCTCTTTCCCTTATTATAAATACCATATTCTTATTTGTTCCGGGACACTGGGGAGTAGCTGAGGGCGGTCAGGCCTTTATTTTCCTGACCTTAGGATTAAAACCCGCAGACGGTATAGCCGTAGGAGTTGTAAGACGCGTCAGACATATTTTTTATACCCTTTTGGGTCTTTGTATTTTTTATTTCTCCGGTACCGGAATGAAAGCTCAGGATTTAAAACAGATTGACAAAAGTGACACAGACAGAGCCGAAAAGGGGATAAACATATGAAGTTTGGTAAATATCAGCTGGATGTTGTTTCCGACGGTAAATTCCGTCTGGATGGAGGCGCAATGTTCGGTGTAGTTCCGAAAGTTATATGGAACGGACTTACGCCGGCAGATGAATTTAACCGCATTCTATTGGCTACGGATTGTCTTTTGATAAGAAGCGATAAGAGAGTGATTCTATGCGAATCGGGAATAGGTGACAGGTGGACCAAGAAGGAAATGAATATCTACGATATACAGCGGGAAGGTAGAGGTATAATTTCCGGCCTTGATAAATTAGGCATAAGCCCCGATACGGTAACCGATGTGATTCCGTCACACCTTCATTTTGATCATGCCGGATTTTTAACGATGAAAGAAGATTCCGGAAAACTAAAAGCCGTTTTCCCGAACGCACGCCATCACATACAGAAAAAGCACTTGGAATGGGCGTTGAATTCCTCAAAAAAGGACAGAGCCAGTTTCAGATCAGATGACTTTATGCCTCTTAAAGAACTTGAGTTGATAGACTTTCATGAAGGCAAATACACTCTTTTTGACGATTTTGAATTCTTTACGTCAAATGGACATACTCCTTTTCAGCAGCATTTGAAGCTTAAATCGGAAGGTAAATATATTGTTTTCTGCGGAGATCTCATCCCTACAGCCAAACATGTTAAACTGGCTTACAATATGGGCTATGACAATTATCCGGTGGAGAACATATGTGAAAAGGAAAAGTTATTGTCCGAAATTGCGGATACAGGAAGTATGCTTTACTTCTATCACGATCCTGAAATAAAGCTGGTGACTGTAAGAAAAAACCACAAGGGCTATGAAGTTGACCGCTGCCTGCCTTTTAAATAGTTTTTAAGGTGGCCGCCATATCGGTGGTTGTTTTTACGGCTGCCGCTTGAAGTCCCTTGGGACCTTCTTTTATTTCATATTCAACACGCTGATCTTTTATTAAAATCTTAAAGCCGTCACCTGTAATTCCGGAATAATGGACAAAGATATCCTGTCCGTCGTCTCCGGTAATAAATCCATACCCCTTCTTTTCATTGAACCATTTAACTTTACCGGTTAGCATTATCAACCTTCTTTTAATTATAGAATATATTGAAATTATAAATAGCTAATAGTATGAAGTCAATTTTATGATAAAGAATTAATTCCTAAAATGAAAGCCTTCCGCCCAGATAGAAGTTGGATCTCCTGTATTTGTCACCTGTTGAAGCAAATTCGTTTGAGTGCCTGGTGTATTTAAATTCTGCGGCAAATGTTTTGAAGAAGGTTTTGGTTACTTTTAGGACAATAGTGTTGAAATTATCTTCTTCAGATTCTGAAAGGAGGTAACGTCTTCCTTCCTCGTCTATGCTTATCTGGCTGGGGTAATTTTTAAATCTTAAAGTGCCGATAAGACTAACGACAAAATCAGGATCGAGATTTTTTCTTGAGGACTTCTTTCTTTTTAAAGTGATCGGAACTGAGGCAAGTATTGAAATTCTGTGGTTTTTAAAATTATAAATGTTATCTGAAGAACGGTTGATCTGTAATGTATAGCTAAGGGAAGCGTAGAAAGTACTGGCATATTTAAGAACCGCAGATACCTGGTTTAATGAATCGGATCGTTGAATATTTTTAAAGTGAAAACGGTTATATGAGTATATAAAACCTCCCTGCATCCCTTTATAAATACCCTTAAAAACCGAAAAGCCGTATTTTTGCTCATAGTAAGCGAGAGTCGGATAGGTTGAGCTGAAATTGAAAAGGGTAAATTCGGCAGTCTGGGGACATGTGGGGTGGACCAGTCAAAACTAGAACCGAACATGCAT
>CAYYBZ010000179.1:0-5184 GCA_964470285.1 uncultured Oligoflexia bacterium | reverse complement strand
CAGGGGTTATTGTTGTAGTTAAATTACATAATAGCCATAAAACGTTGAATTACAATGCATTGCAACTCCTACCAAGTTGTGGAAACTATGTATGAATGGCTCTATATGCAGAAAGCGGAGACGGATTGCGCCGCCGAGGAAGCAGGAGCGGCAAAGGTGCCGCAAGCTTCGCTTCATCTGCAACTGGCCAAGGAGCATCTGGAACTCGCCAAGCGGCTTTCCAAAAACGGAGAGAAAGAAAGGGCCGACTCGATGCTGATGCGCGCCGAAGCCGACGCCGAACTGGCAGTCAAGATAGCGCGCGAGGATGCCGAAAAGATGAAGGCCCAGAAGGCAATCGAGAGCGTGCGAAAACTCAAGGAAGAAAATACGTATTCAAAGTAAGAGAACAACCATTCAATTAAAAGGAGTATTTAATGAAAACTAAGAAGACCAATAAGCTATTAAAAAAACTTATGATTTTAACCATTTTTGCCGGCCTTGCCGGCGCGTGCGCGGCTAAAGCTCCGAATGAACTAGTCGATGCCCGCGAGGCATACCGGCGCGCAAGCACGGGGATTGCCGCCGAGATAGCACCGGCGGAATTGCATGTGGCGAACCAAGCCCTAGCAAAAGCAGAGAAATCCTTTAAAAACACCTCTGATTCTTACCGTACAAAAGACCTTGCGTATGTCGCCCAGCGCAAGTCAGAGATGGCCGAAGCTACCGCTTCCATCCTAAACGAGAAAAGAACCCAGGCTCAATCGAGGGACGATTATCAGGCGACGCAAGGCAAGATCGTTAAAAGAAAAACGCAAGAATTGAGGCAAACGCGAAGCGACCTGGCGGATTCTAAACGCACCGGCGAAATAGCTGCGGCGAAACTTTACGCAGAACAAGAGGCGCGCAACGCAGCAGAGAAACAGGCGTTTGACGCAAAGGCGGAGCTAGCCAAGCTGGCCCAAGTAAACGAGGAACCCCGCGGTATGATCATTACGCTGACCGGAAGCGTACTTTTCGCATCAAACCAGTCGAGTTTGCTCCCTCAGGGTAGGGTCCGGCTCAACCAGCTGGCCGATGTCCTGCTCGTAAACCCTGACCGAAACCTAACCATTGAGGGACACACGGACTCGCAGGGAAGCGAAAGCTACAACCTCGATCTTTCACAGAAGCGTGCAGAAACGGTACGCAACTTTTTAATGAAAAAGGGCTATAAACCCAATCTCATTGCGACCAATGGGCTTGGCCAAGATTATCCAATAGCCGATAATGCGAGCGCCGAGGGTAGAGCCAACAACAGACGCGTCGAAATAGTCATAGAGCGCGATTCGGATGCATCTAACCGATAAAGGGAGAAGGATATGCTGTGGACGATTGCGGTAATTTTTCTTGTTCTTTGGCTGCTGGGATTGACGACATCCTACACGATGGGAGGATTCATCCATGTTCTCCTCGTAATCGCCGTGGTCGTCCTCTTGGTGCGGATAATACAGGGCCGCAAAGTGGTTTGAAGGAAGGCAACTTTAACGATTCGATGCCTTAGAAATAAGCAACAGGGTACCGTGTTTGCGGTACCCTCGGGTTAAATTAAGGGAAAAAACGAATCGAGCATAGCCGGGAAACCTAAGATCCAAAGGTAGATCGTGCAGAGAATAAGCGGATGGAATCCGGCATTTTCAATTTTAACATTAGTTATGTAATGATGAGGTACTAACAATGGCAACTGAAACATTTCAGAAAGAGTTGGACAACATAAAAGCCGATTTCGGCAGTCTAAGGAAGGATGTCAACAAGCTGTTTGAGACGGCTCTTGGTAAGGGAAAAGCGGCGGCAGGTTCGACATTTGATTCCGTCAAAGGCAGTGGCGTGAAAGCCGTCGAGAGCTGCAAAAACGGTATCGAAAAGCATCCTATCGCAAGTATCTTCATAGCGCTGGGAACCGGATTTGTAGTCGGAAAAATCATGAATTCCGTTAACGGGCGAAACGGCGGCAAGTAAGGATGTCCGAACTAACCGAATTCATACTGTCGGTAATAGAACTCGTTAAATGCGAGATCAGGCTTTTAAAATTGAATCTTACGCATTTCATCCTCGCCTTATTTCTGCTTTTAACGGCTTCTCTTTTGCTGGCCGGCGCGGCAGGATTTTTTCTAGCGGTGATATACATCTTCCTCAATGGAATAATCGGGCAACTTGCAGCCGCGCTTGTCGCAGGCATTGTTTCACTCTTGCTTGCAATCTTATTGACTTGGATCGGATTTAAAAAAATTAAACTCTAGAGGTAAAAACTTTATGTATTCAAAAATAACTGCCGCAAGAGAGGTCGACGAAGCAAGAGATCGTTTGCGCAAATCATTAGGTACGCTTGAACTCGTTCCTTTAATCATAGCGAACCCGTTTAAATCAAAGTCTGTAGCCTTGATTTTAGGATTTATTCTGGGGTTTTTTCCTACTACTTCAACACCGATAGCAAAGGGTGCCGCAACGTTCTTAGACATCTGGCTGCGTTCAAGAGCCTAGACATCGCAAAACATTGGGGAGAGCCTTTGCTCTTCACCGCCCCTCAACGCGGTCCTAGCGGCTGTTAATTTTTTCGGAAATACCTAGGGACTTGAGCTTGGGGCGGGTAAGCTTTCAGACAGTCGAAGACTTAAAGCCGACTATGCCTAAGGACGTAAGCCCTTAGGAGATTTACTTTTAGGGGTTGCGAGTCGCGCCCCTTGCCAAAATGGAATAAAGGTATTCGTTTCAAATAGAATTCCCTTCATTTATAGAAAGCTCAATTTACCTTTTTTAAATCCCATTTAAACATGCTCCAGAGCCGTTTTTAAACGTTATTTATTTTTTCCCTAACACCAGCTTAACAGAGAACATTCATAAATTCGCTATACGAGTACAATAAAATCATCCTTAAACAACTTTTTTATTCGCATTCCTGTTATCGCAGCTTTGATTTTATCCACCGTTTGTCTGCTTTTCGGATCAGCAAATTCGGAAGAGTCAGACTCAAACGGAAGAGTTGTCTGGTATTCAGGAGATGAACAGCCCGAAAACGACTATATCTGAAACTATCTAACCGTATGCGATGAGAACGGTTTAATGGGGTACCCGGAACTTATCTGGGCAAAGGAAGTATGGTTGAGATTCTAAATTCAAAATCTGGAGGAGTTTACAAAAAGATAAAGGTCATAAAGCAGGTTCACAAAAGTAACCCTTTGCCTCTAGGCTAAAGAGAAATGATCGCTGCGAGCGACACTGCCTGGACATACGGATCGCAGCTTAAATCAGGAACAATAAAGGAATACGGGCTTACCATATCTTTTATGCTTTTTGTTGAAAATTTACGTACGGCTAACTTAATTTTAACAACGTTGCATTAGGAACGACTTAAGTTATATCAAAGAAAGAAGGTAGTAATATGAAAGCATATTTAAATCTTACGCCTTTAGTATCTCTTGTCGTATTCCTTATCTGTTCTTCTTATGCATTCACGTCAGAACTAAATGAGTCCAAACAGACTTTGGCGGACAGGATAGATACAATCAAGGGATATGAAAAACCGACTGTCTTCGCAGACGGTAAATTACTCCGGGACGGAGGCGGCAACACTCAAATGGAGTTGCACTTTGAACCCGGCGCAGTGGTCAGATCAAATCCCGATCATCCGAAACTTATGATCAAGGATTGCGAAGGCAAAGGAGATCTGAACATCCTTGTGGTATCTTCGAACGGCGCAGCCGAGATAAGCATCAGAGATACTAAAGTAGCCGGTGATCTCTCGATATATGCCCGGGACATGAGGGCACCTGTTACCGTTAAGATGGATCATCTGAAGGTCGGCGGCAAAGTCCTTCTTTGGGGAAGAAATTTCAATGTAATACCGCAGTTCATAAACAAAGGAACCATATATGCCGTAAGCGACGAGGTAAGCGTCAAGGATATTTGGGGCAACACAGAGACCGGTGTTCAGGTAAGAAGAGCTCCTTTCGCGCTTGGCAATATTGCCTTTCTGGATATAGGAATCGAGACTATGGCGTCCGAAGAGATCTGGGAGTTCATCAAGGCATGGATAAAGGAAAAGGCCGAGGAATCGGCGAAGATGCCCAATGGATCGATGCTTGCGGCATCTGAGGCGGAAAAAGAAGCGGCAACTGATGCCGCATCACTTGTTCAGTTTCTTCCGGATCCAACTGTTGTTGAAATCCTCGACAGCGCCTGCTTTGCAAATCCATCATGGTCTTCTGCCAGAAGCTACCTGTTCGGTGCATTCGCAAAAAATGACATGAAAAGAGCGGTAGAAATAATTCTTCATCTGGACGATCTTGACCCGGCCGAAGCCCGTGGTTACAATGCGGCGAGGATTCTGACTGATCTCATACATATCGACACATCGGACATGACCTCGAAAGTGTTGAAAAAAATACTCAGATTAGATCCCGAATATTACGCCTTAATACTTTCCAGGCTCAAGCAGTTCCCCGACGGCTCAATACTGCTCGATTATCTGAAAAACAGAACTTAAGAAGCAGCCGTCTAAAACCCGATGTTAGGGCTTTTTTACAAAACTTCTTGCATGGTTGTCAGCAGTGTAACCGTTGATAATGAAATCCATAAATGAATGGTATCCAAGGTTCAGCTTAAGCGGGAGAGTAGAACGTCAGAGGAATAGAAATAAAAAGTTTTAAAAATAAACGGAGAGACTGTAAAATCTTTTGTGTAAATGAACATGGTTCATAGGTCCAGTTTTATTCTGCCATCGAATATAATTGCCAGTTGAGAAATAGTAAAGGACCAATTATGTACTGATCTGGTCCATTTTTTCTGTATATCCCTTGAAGCAAGAAAAAGTATTTTTAAAAGTGATTCATCGGTAGAAAACAGACCCCGGTTTTTCGTCACCTTCCTGAACTGCCTGTGCAGTTGTTCGACCGCGTTGGTCGTATAAATCATTTTTCTGATTTCCTGCGGATACTTGAAGTAGGTTGATAAAAGTGGCCAGTTGTTTTTCCAGAACTTTATAACCAGGGGATATTGATCGCCCCATTTTGAGGAAAGATTCTCAAGTTCCGCCTCGGCCTTGTCCAATGTTGGAGCCTTGTAAACAAGTTTCAGATCGGCCATAAAAACCTTCTGGTTTTTATGTATAGTGAAAAGCAATTATTGAAAACTTGCAATTTCCCCTATTTTTACACATTTCTGGCACCC
>CAYYBZ010000178.1:359-5185 GCA_964470285.1 uncultured Oligoflexia bacterium | reverse complement strand
TTTTGTATTTCCCGGTAGTCAAGGTTTGCCGCTTCATTCTCGGTCATTACAACTCCCCGGCGTATGACTTTTCTTGGAGCCGTACATTGAAAAGCAAGGAAAGCGATCAATAGTAGTATAATAGCGGTTTTTACTGAGTTCATTTTTAACTCATTGAAAAAAATAATTCAATTTAACAGATATAGCCTTCACTTCACCCGACTTTTCCGTAAAGTGATTCGGCTATCTTATGGGTGACGTTGTTGAGAGCCAAAATGGCGTCATTGATTTCCTGAAGGTCGGTACTTTCCAGGGCACTTTTAGAATTTTCAATGACTGTCTGCAGTTCCCCACGCTCCTCCTCGGATAGTTTGCCTCCGATTTCCTTTAAGGATTTTTCAGTTGAGTAGAGAAGCCCCTCAAGTTCAACCCTTGCATTGGATACTTCGCGTTTTACTCTGTCATCCTCTTCATGTTCTTCGGCTTCTTTTACGATTCTCTGGATTTCATCTTCGCTTAAACCGCTTGTGGGCGTTACCCTTATGCTCTGTTCTTTGTTCGTTGCAAGATCTTTGGCTGAAACGTTTAATATGCCGTTTGTGTCAACTTCAAAAGTAACGTCAATCTGTGGAACACCTCTTGGTGCGGGAGGGATTCCCATGAGTTCAAATTTTGCAAGAGATTTGTTATCATCAATATTCTCTCTTTCTCCCTGGAGAACATGGACGTTAACCATGGGCTGATTATCTACGGTTGTTGTAAATATCTCGCTTTTTCTGACCGGAATTGTTGTATTCTTCTCGATAATTTTTGTCATAATTCCGCCCTGCGTTTCAATCCCCAGGGATAGAGGTATTACATCTAAAAGGAGTATTTCGTCGACATCGCCTTTTAAAACTCCTCCCTGAATTGCGGCTCCGATAGAAACAACCTCGTCAGGATTTACATCGGCTGAAGGCGGTTTGCCGAATATTTCTTCAACTTTTTTCTTCACACGCGGCATTCTTGTCATTCCGCCGACTAGTATAATTGCATCAAGATCGTTTTTGGATATTTCCGCATCGTTAATTGCGGTTTCACATGGCTCAACCAGCTTTTCAATCAAGTCTTCGCAAAGCATTTCAAGGCTTGATCTTGTCAGCTTAAGATTGAGGTGTTTGGGACCTGAATCATCCGCTGTAATAAAAGGGAGGTTGATGTCGACTTCAAGCGTTGATGACAGTTCATGCTTGGCTTTTTCAGCGGCTTCTTTGAGCCTTTGAAGTGCCATTTTGTCCTGCGTTAAATCTATGCTTTCAGTTTTTTTAAACTCCTCTATTAGATTGTCGACTATTCTTTGATCAAAATCCTCTCCACCCAGGAAAGTATTGCCGTTTGTTGAAATGACGTTGAAAACCCCCTCTTTGAGTTCAAGAATGGATATATCGAAGGTTCCTCCTCCAAGGTCGAAAACGGCGAGTCTTGAATCCTGCTTTTTTTCGATGCCGTAAGCAAGAGAAGCTGCCGTAGGTTCATTGATTATTCTTTCAACCGTCAAACCGGCAATTTTGCCGGCATCTTTTGTGGCCTGTCTTTGAGTATCGTCAAAATAAGCCGGAACCGTAACCACGGCTTCGGTAACTTCTTCGCCCAGATAATCTTCGGCGGTTTCTTTCATTTTCTGAAGAATCATTGCCGAAATTTCAGGCGGAGAGTAAGTTTTATCATCTACCTGAACCCATGCATCGTTATTTTGGGAGGGTACAATCTTAAACGGACATACCTTTGCCATCTCCTGAACTTCAGGAGAATCAAACTTACGTCCGATTAATCTTTTTATTGCGTAAAGAGTTTTTTCAGGATTAACTAAAGCCTGCCTTTTTGCTATTTGACCGGCTAATCTTTCACCCTTTTCGCTGAATGCAATTACTGATGGTGTCGTTCTTGAGCCTTCAGAATTTGGAATGACGATAGTTTCTCCCTGCTCTAAAACTGCGACACATGAGTTTGTGGTGCCGAGGTCTATTCCGATTATTTTTCCCATATGTTGCTCCTTAACGTATTTATTTTTCTTCAACTATTTCTTCCGGGTTGTTCTCAGTATTGTCCGTTTCAGGGTTGGATTCTTCCGAGCCGCTTTCGTTTTTATCTTCCGATTGCCCGGTTTCGTCTTTGCCCTTTGAAACTACAACGGTTGCAGGTCTTATAAGCTTATTACTGAGAAAATATGCCCTGGCCTGTTCAGCAATTATGCTATTGGGTTCGTATTCTGACGAAGGAACATGACTTATGGCTTCATGAATGAGAGGATCAAACTTTTTCCCGAGCGATTCAACAGATTTGACCCCTTCCTTCTTCAAAACGCCTACCAGCTGATTGTAAATAAGCCTTATCCCGTCAATAAAGGATTTCATATCATCCGAATTTGTTCCCTTTTCAAGGGCTCTTTCAAAATTGTCCAGAACCGGGATTATCTCTTTAATTAATCTTTCAGTCGAAAATTTTACGTAATCTGCCTTCTCTTTTCTCACCCTCTTTTTATAATTATCAAATTCGGCTGTAAGATATAAAAGACGTTCATAATACTGTTTTTCCTTGGACTTTTCGTCTTCTGAGGGGTTCTGTTCTTCTTTATTTTCTACTTCTTCTGATGAATCTTCAATTTCAACTTCTATATTTTCTTTTTTCTCTTCGTCCATAATAATTTTAATCAATCCTTTTCGGCTAATAACTTTGAAAGAAACTTTGCAGTATAGTCTACCAAAGGTATTATTTTTTTGTAGTTCATTCTGGTCGGCCCTATTACTCCTATTGTGCCCAGTAAACCGTCCTCTCCGGCATATCTTGATGTAATAAGCGAAAGATCTTTTAATTCCGGATGTATAACTTCGGCTCCTATGAATATTTGAATACCGTCAGCATAAAGTGTTTTTTCAAGAATTTCCATTAAAAGAGCTTTTCGTTCAAGGGTTTTTAAAACGTTTTTTAGCTTGGTCATATCGGAGAATTCAGGCTGGTCTAGAAGATTTGATTCTCCTTCTACGAAAATTTCTCCTTTGTTTTCGCTTTCGGAAGAGTCTATTGCGTTTAAACCCAGGTTTATAGCGCGGGAAAGTAGCTTATCATATTGATTTTTTTCCTTTTTCATTTCTTTTAAAATCTTTTGCTTTACTTGATCGAGGGTAAGTCCTCCCAGAAGCGAATTTAAGTAATTGTGAATTCTGTCCAGCTCTGCCTGATCTATGTCTTCATGTAACTCAACTATTTTATTTTGAACTATGCCGCGTTTTGTTACTAAAACGGCTAAAAGTCTCTTTTCACGCAGTTTAATAAAGTGAATATGCTTAAAGACGGTTTTTTCATTCTTTGGAGAAAGAACTATGCCTGCATAATTTGATATATTGGAAAGGAGCTTGGATGTTTCCTTCATTATTTGAGGGAAGTTTTTTACATCCGGTATGCACTGTTTTTCAATTAGTTCACGATCTTTAAACGAGAGGTTTTTTACCTGAATCATGCTTTCTGCAAAATATTTGAAAGCGCTATGTGTCGGTATCCTGCCTGATGAAGTATGGGGATGATACAAAAAGCCCATTTCCTCAAGGTCCGCCATTACTGATCTTATGGTTGCCGAAGAAAGCTCGATTTTATACTTTTTTGATATTGTCTTTGAAGCTACAGGAGTCGCTGACGTAATATAATCATTTATTATAGCAAAAAGAATCTGCTTTTTTCTTTCATTTAACGTTGTACTCATTTTTGATACAATCCTATTATTCCCTCTATTTTCAAATAGTTAAACTAACAATGGGGCTGATTTTTGTCAAGTTGTTAGGTTAGCGCCGTAGAATCAAATAAAATCGGCAAGTTTTAATGTTATGGAATCGCTAAGAAAAAGACCCTTTAGCGTAGGCGTAATGTAACTACCTGAAATCTTAATAAGTCCCAACTCTTTGAAATCATTGACAGTATTAACTAATTTGCTTTCATCTGATAATTTTTTAAAATAACTTAAATCCAGGCCTTTTGTAGTTCGCATTTTTAAATAAATTTCTTCAAGTCCGGATGATTTATCCGTAAGTAACTCGCTGTCTTCAATCGGAAGGTTACCCTTTAAGGTGCATTCCATGTAGGTTTGGGGATTTTTTATGTTCCATGAGCGCTTTTTGCTTTCTTTTATGAATGAATGGGCGCCGGCACCGAAGCCGAAATACTTGCCCCTTTGCCAGTAATGGCTGTTATGCTTTGAATGAAATCCTTTTAATGAAAAATTAGAGATTTCATAATGATCATAGCCTTTTTTTGTAAGAAGGCGGTTCGAAATTTTAAAAAAATCAAAATTTTCTTTATCGCTTTTGAAATGCCGGTTTGTTCGCATCAATTCCTCAAAAGGCGTTTCTTCCTCAAATGTTAAGTTGTATGCCGAAATATGCTTAGGTTTGTAAAACAATGCCTTTTCAATGTCTTCAATCCAATCCTGCTTTGTTTGCGCGGGAATACCGTAAATAAGATCAATCCCCCAGTTCTCAATTGCGCAATCTGCTAATTCGTTTAAAAAGTTAATCGCATCCGAAGAGGAGTGAATTCTTTTAAGTTTAAAAAGATTTTTATCGCTGAAAGACTGAATCCCTATACTAAGTCTGTTTATCCCGCATTTGAGATATTCCTTTAGCTTTAAAATATTTACAGTACCCGGATTTATTTCGATGGTAATTTCGACAGTCTGATTTTTAGTTTTTTCTGCGAAATTGTAGATGCAATCGAGCAATTCACCGATCTTATCAGAATTTAAAAGGGAGGGGGTACCCCCGCCCATATAAACGGAGATCAGCGAGTGATCTTTTAAATCATACGCTTTCTTCGCAATA
>CAYYBZ010000178.1:0-349 GCA_964470285.1 uncultured Oligoflexia bacterium | reverse complement strand
ATTCATTTTTTAAGGCTTCCATATACTTTAGTATCTCTGAATCGGTTTTAATCGGATATGAATTGAAATTACAGTAAGGGCATTTACTAAGGCAGAAAGGGAAATGAACATATATTGAATAATCGGTCATAACTTCTAAGTAATTGAGCTATGATTATTAGAATATTTTGTTAAACTAATCCAGTATTAAAGGAATTAAATGAAAGTTGAGAAATATAGGCTTAAAAACGGTTTAACTGTTTTGATGGACAGCGACGATTCCTACCCCGCTATATCAATACAGGTCTGGATAAGGGCGGGATCTCTGGAAGACGGTGACAGGTTTGCAGGCAGGGCTCATTTCCTCGAG
>CAYYBZ010000177.1:0-5192 GCA_964470285.1 uncultured Oligoflexia bacterium | reverse complement strand
AGCTTCGGCTCGAGTTTAGCCAGATCGGCTTCATTGATGCTTATTTCCTGCGCTTTTGAAATTTCACGGGGCTTTTCCGGGGATTTTTCGTTTAACGCTTCATCCCCTGTATCACCGTTCTCTTCAACATTTTTTTCATCAACAACAAGCTCGGGCTCCGTTTGTGATTTTGAGGATACCTGAGGTTTTGATGAAGGTTCGGGGTTTTTTGTGGATGATTCAAATTCACCAGTTTTTTCGCCGGGTAATTCTTCAAAAAAGTTGTCCGGTTCTTCAACCTGCCTTACTCCGGTTTCTTCTTCTTTTGCTTTTTCTTTTGAAATCTTTTTTGTGCTGAACATTTCATCTATGACCGAATCTGCGGAACTTTTCGGTGTTCCTGATGAGGCAAGCTTAAGATTTATTTCATCTTTAAAGCTTTCAAACTTATCATGAAACGATTTTATTTCTTTCCTGGCCCTTCGGAGTTTAAAGGAGAAAAGTAAGTATAGGAGAAGGAAGACGGCGATAAACATGCCTAACGAAAAGATATAGAATACTTCAAAACCTAAAAATTCCTGATTAAGCATCTTTTCAAACTGGCTGAAGAACTCCTCCACTTTTGAGAAGAATGCGATAAGATTTATTAAAAGTTTGTCCATAAGGCGTCAATATACCGGATAACTTAATACATGAGTATACTACACCGATAGTTTTTCTATAACTAAAATGTTCGGGTAATTTTGAAATGTTTTCTACAGAAACACTTAAATACAAAAATCAGTTTTTAAAATCATATACTCTTGATTTCGAATCTAAAGAAGAAAAGGTGTTAATTTTTGTTGAGATAACGGGTTTGATCTGTTTTTTGTATTTCTGAATCTTGGCGAGTTTCTGCCTGTTTGCTTCGGCAATGCTTTGTGTTTCTAAAGATTTAGCAGCATCGTCGAGTTCGGTGTTCTTAAGAATAATCTTCTTTTCAAGTTCACGGATAAGCTTATTTCTTCTAACGCCCTGGTATGGTACTTCATATCTGGCCGCGGTTCTTCTAAGTTCAAAAAAGTCCATGCTGTGTAGCATAAGCCTGGTTAATTCGGAAAATGTCATAAAATGCCTCCTTAAATTTAGAAGCAAGGGGTTAACTTACTCCTTTATAGGTTTTTAATGCTCAAAGGTGCACAAAACATTAAAAAAGCTATTGTCGCCTTATAACCCCCTCCAAATAAATCGTTGATAAGGCATTTCCCCTCAATTAAGAAAGGAACGTAAATGTTAATAAACAGTTAAACCAAAATCAAGTCAATTTTTATACTTCTAAAGTATTGCTTTAGATAACATATGTAACATAAAGTAATAATTATTATTAATAATAGCTGTTCCCATAGCATATGTTTACGTTGTAAGCGTATGGACAACCGTAACGCTTTTGATTGATTACATCCAGAATGTTATAGATATAATTTACGGTTATACCTATGCTGCTTTGTGCATAACCGGAAATCAATCCGGAAAGCATTTTATCAAAACCCGCTACTTTTAGTATGTTCGCATTGGAAAAATATCTGTAAGCCCTTTGATTGCTCCAGTATCCGTTTTCGTAATAGTAAAGACCGTCGTCATAGTAAGCTGCAAGCTGTCCGTACCGGTTGTAATAGGGAACCCTTTGACATCCGGGGCATCCGTAATAAAGGGCATTTCCGTACTGATCGTATCTGGGCGCAATTGTCGAGTAAGAGCTGCGCCATAAATTCGGGGTGCCCACATAATTTTGAGAGGCAAGGGAGAAAAATTCAGGCATACTCGTTCCCACTCCCCATACGTCTCCTCTGAGTGCTGGTAAAAAGAATCCTCCTCCGTATCTATTTCGACATACTACGTATACTCTTAGGTTTTCTTCCTCTGTATAATCGTCGCATTCGGTATAATCATCTTCAAAATCTTCGGGCTTTTTCTCATCTCTATCTTGAATATTATTTGGGGGCGAAGCCTTGGCTTCGGTATCGGAAGGAGTATCTAATGTGATAATTGAAGTTCCAGGTTTTGCTGCTCCGAAGGCATTAGGATCATAAATTCTGGGCGGTTGCTTCTGATCACATGAAATTAATAAAGAAACAGTAAAAAACAAAATTATGTGGATATTCAAATACTTAAAAGCACTCATAGCCAGTTTAAACCTTAAAAAAAGTGTTAAATATTAATACTGATATCCAACGCTTACATCGCCGCAAAAGCTTCCGTGAAATTCCCCAACGGTGCCGTCTGCGACATAAAAATCATATTCTCCGCAAACTGTTTTACTCTGATATAAAGAAAGTTTGGTAAATCTTACATTTCCCTCAGGTGAAAGCGGACTTCCATCAATCGACATTTTTGCAACTATTCCGTTATAAGTACCTAAGGGGTAATACTGTCCCGGCTGAATCGCAGTCACATCCGCAACCATTATATATACGGAATCATAATAAAAGCCGTAATATGGAGCCAGGGATATCTGAATTTCCATAGAATACTGCCCCGGCGCCACACCCTGAACATAATTAACACCTGAAGCTATTCCGTAAGCGCCGCTTATAACTTCAACGCTTCTGACGTCGGCTCTGTATTCGGCGCCTCTCCAGAAACCGTTAATATCGTTATCGGATCCGCAGCTTACCGCAAATAAAGCGATAGCTATAATCAGCCCTAAGTTTAAGATTTTTCTTTGAAACTCCATAAATTACCTCCGAAATAACCTTCTAAGCTAAATTTTTTCATTCACTGTGATAAAAAGCAATTAGCGTGCCATATTCTAACGAAATAAATGTCAATAAAAACAATACGATATAAACTAAAAGGCTTTCAGATGCGACAAAAAATCCCGTTTTTATATGGACATAATAGAAGGCATTCATTTCTCAAACAACTACCATTTCTAACACGTAGCAGCATCGTAGTCAATGAAAAAGCCGGATATTTCTATTCGTTTAGTATTCTTTCTATATATCTTTTACCGTACCTGTTCCACTTTTCATCGGCGTCTTTTCTATCTTCTTCATTTATTTGGGTTACTTGGAAGGTTTCATGGTTTTTTGTCCACCAGTTTTCCCATAAAAGAGCTGCCTTATTTCGCTGATCTTCCGGTTCTGTGTATAAATAACCGAATTGAAGCTGGGTTATTTTCCTTAAAGAAAGAGAGGCTACGCTTCTAACGTTTGCATTTGTGTCATAAAGACAGCGCAGTAAAAATTCTATACCGTTTTTCTGCTTAATTTCGCCTATGGCGTATGCTGCATCCGCTCTTAATTCTTTATCTTCACCTGCCTTCATAATATGCACTACGGCTTCCTTGGCTTTAACATCCGCTAGGAACCTAAGAGCATCCTGCCTGTATGGGCTTGTTTTATCGTCTAAAATTGAAATTGCCTTTTTAATTTTAGCGGGCTTTGTCTTCTGGGCTCTTATCATTTTTCTAAACTTCATGACCCTGATGCGGTAATAATCGGGGTAACCTTCCAGATCGGCGTCCATATCTTCAAGCTTAACTTTTGTTTTCTTTCTTTCTATATTTTTTGAAGCTGTTTTTCCTGTATTTTGGGAAAAAGAATTTTTGCAGATAAAACAAAAAGAAAGCGCAAGTACCAAAGTAAATAAATACGACAAAAATTGCCTTTTCATATTATTTTCTCCGTTTACATGTTTTCTATATTATAAGTATGTAAGGGAAATATAGCAAAAGGAAAGATGTACCCCGTAACAGGAATCGAACCAAAAAAGTCAAAAACTTTCGATTTTTCTCTAAGACGAGGCGGCTGTCCCTTTGTGTAGCGAGGCGTACTGTAATGTACGTTGAGCAAGCAAAGGGATTAAGCGTTGTGGAAACTTCGCGTGATTTTAAATATGAGCGTGCAACGGATCTTTGCAAATTAGAAAGTATCAGGCAACGAAGTATGAGAGGAAAGGCGGAAGTTTTATATACCCCCGGTAGGAATCGAACCTACATTTAAGGATTAGGAATCCTCCGTTCTGTCCATTGAACTACGGGGGCTAAATTTTAATATTTAATGATTGAGAAAACTTCTCTGTTTTTGAGCTTTTCCCTTCCCTTTAAGAACTCTAACTCAATAACGAAACCAAGGCCGAAAACTTTTCCTTTTAGCTTTTCTACAAGTTCGCAGGCAGCCTTTGCAGTACCGCCTGTTGCCAGAAGATCGTCGATGATTAAAACGCTGCTGCCCTCTTTAACCGCATCTTCATGAATCTCGATTAAGTCAGTTCCGTATTCCAGCTCATATTCGGCGCTTATTGTTTTGTAGGGTAATTTGCCCTTCTTTCTTATCGGCACAAACGGAATTTTGAGCCTGTCTGCCAAAGCGGCTCCGAAAATAAAGCCTCTCGATTCAATTCCTGCGATAACTTCTATTCCTTTATTGCTGTAAGCGTTAACAAGAATATCTAATGTTTTTGAAAATGATTCATAATCCTTAAGAAGCGGAGTGATATCCTTAAAAACAATTCCCTTTTTGGGAAAATCCTTAACATCTCTTATCTTTTTAGAAAGTCCTTCCATAATTTACCTCACATTTAAAACAGAAAGATATCCATAAGTTAATTAAACAGTTTTGTCAAGATTAGAGCTGCGTGATGCTTTTTCTGCTAAGAAAAAAAATCTAATTAATCGGCAAAAGTATTCGCTTAAAGGATAAATATTTCTCATGTGATGGAGTAAGGGTAAACCAGCTTATAATTCCAAAGCCGTCATCATTAACTGCGATTTTAGGTGATGTGTTTATGCTTCCGATATATTGGTTCGATAGCCAGACGGTCTCATTTTCGAAAGAATTTATGACGTCATATTTATAAAAGATTTTTAATTCTGAAGAATTATCAGATTCCCCCTGACTGTTTGCAGCCGTTCTATTATCGGCCCAGGTAAGAACTGTTGATGAGTTAGGCAGCACGGTTAAGTCGAAGTCGTACTGCTCTGAATTGTCGTCATTTCCAAGTATGTTTGAGGTATTAAAGGAGCTGTTAGGAATTACAAAATTAATATTGTTTGAATAAAGGTAAGTAAAAAAGAAATGATCCGCATCAAAGGCCGATATTTTATGAAAAAGCTTAAGGTTCTGGTCATCGAATTGCGCGGCTTGCATAACACTGCCAATTCTTTGAAATTCATCACCGTTTTTTTCAAACATCATATATTTTATTGATGAGGGAGCAATCCCGTTGTCATA
>CAYYBZ010000176.1:0-5197 GCA_964470285.1 uncultured Oligoflexia bacterium | reverse complement strand
TCCAATCATGCTCTTTCAAGAGGAAAAGCACTTCTGGTAGTTGTAAATAAGATAGATGAACTTGAAGATTACAAGGATGTCGATTACAGAGAATTTGAAATTAACATTCGAAAATCTTACCCTTCGCTTTCTTTTTGTCCTTTTATTTTTACTTCAGCAAAAAACAATGAAAATATTGAAAAAATTATGAAGGAGGTTACCAAGGTCAGACAATACTACGAAAAAAATATTCCCACGAAGACACTTAATAAATTCATTAGAGAATCCCGGATAAATGAAAAGATTAAATTCGTGAAAGGCAAAAGAGGAGTCAGGGGTAAAATAAAATATATTACGCAGACTCATACGGCGCCTCCGAAATTTCTTGTGTTCTGTAATAATCCATCTTTTATTAAGAACAGATACGACAAATTCCTGATAAATCTCTTAAGAAAGAAGTATGTATTCAGCGGGGTTCCAGTAAGAACTTCTTACCGAAAGGAATAGTTGACTTAAGTTTTACCTTGGAATAGTGTTTTTTATGCGGAGGGAAACATGTTTCAAAAAAGTAAAGAAAAAGATGATCTTGACATACTTGCAAGAAGATCAACCGATAAGCTCGGAGACATTTCGACAAGAATAAGTCCGGAAGTTAGAATAAAGGGGGAGATTCTGGGCAAAAATAACGTTAAACTTGAAGGCGGTTTTGAAGGTGATGCCAATATTCAGGGTCTTTTCCTGGTCGGAAACACAGGGAAATTCAAAGGTGAAATGTCGGCTGATCAGGTCGTCATTGAAGGTGACTTTGAGGGAAACGTAAAGGCGGCCAAAAAACTTGAGCTTAGAAGCTCTGCCAAGTTCAGAGGAAATATTGTAGCCAACGTTGTTGCCATAGCAGAGGGATGTTTTTTTGAGGGAGAGATTAAAATGGGTTCTGAAGGTAAATCGGCCCAATTTGCTTTTGAAGAAAAAAGAAAGATAAAGACAAATTCCGATATTGATTAAACGACCTTTCGGGAGATTTAGAGATGTATGAATTAGATATTTGCAGTCTTGATTTATCAAAGTCGAAAGCCGATATTCTTCTAATTCCTGTTTTTAAAGGAGAGGAGGAAAAGCTTTTATCTGTTAAAAAAATTTCGAAGTCCTTTTTAAAAGAAATATACGATAAATTGGTTAACTCAAATAATCATTCGGATTATAATAACCTTAGAATCATAGATTCACCCGACTTAAGCATTAAAAAAATAGCACTTCTTTTACTTCCAACTGCAAAAAACGTAACTCCTTTTGAACTAAAGGAGAATTTCGGGGGAGCCGTAAAACAACTTTACTCGGTAGGTTTGAGCGAAATTGGTATTCTCCATTCCAAATCGCTTAAATCAGTCGGTATTCTTGAGAATGCCCTTGAAGGCATAGGCCTTGCCGCTTACAGATTTGAAAAGTATAAAACACAAAAATACAAGTATAAATTTAAAATCTTTATATTCCTTGAGGATTCTAAAAGCTTTTTAAGCGCTAATAAAATCCTCAAAAGAGTAAAAACATATCTTGAAACACTTTACAGCGTCCGTGACAATGTTAATGAACCCTCAAACATCCTAAATCCGCCTGAATTCAAAAAAAGATGCCTTAAGCTTGCTAAACATAAAAACATTAAGGTGAGAGCTTTTAACAGTAAGCAGATAAAACATATGGGCATGAATGCGATTTACGATGTGGGGAAAGGATCAAAAAACGGATCAATACTGCTTGTTATCGAATATTTACCCAGAGGATACAGCAAAAAGATAGCATTAGTAGGAAAAGGAGTAACATTCGATACGGGAGGGTATAATTTAAAACCTGCAAAGGCAATGATTGGAATGAAGGGGGATATGTTTGGAGCGGCCGTAGTTTTAGCTGTCATTGAATGTGCCGCAAAGCTAAAAGCAAAAATCGGAATGATCGGTATTATGCCTGTGGTCGAAAATACCGTTAATGAAAGCTCTTTTAAACCTGAGGACGTTATTAAAACTTTAAGCGGAAAAACAGTCGAAGTTGAGAATACCGATGCAGAGGGAAGACTTCTTCTGGCAGACTCTCTAACTTACGTTCAAAAATACAAGCCTGACGAAATAATCGATATGGCCACCCTTGCAGGATCGTGCATGATTGCTCTTGGGGATTTTATTGCTCCGTACATGACAAATTCCGATAAAATTTCAAAAAGATTTGAGCGTGCTTCAATTGAATCCGGAGAAGTTTTTATAAGAGTACCCAAGATGAATGAATATTTAAGGTTTTTAAAAAGCTCTCTTGCCGATATAAAAAATGCATCTTTCGGTGCAGGAGGAGGAATTCTCACCGCTTCAATGTTCTTATCCGAGTTCGTGGGCAATAACCCGTGGATGCATATTGATTTTGCCGGAAATGATTATCACAGAAACGATTCATCTTCCATTTATCCGAAAGGGTCATCGGGATTTGGAATTAAAACAATTCTTAAATACCTGGAACTGATTTAAGAAGAATAAGGGTTGTTTGTAGGCTTTTTTTCTAAAAGAGGTTTGTTTCCGGGATGCCTGTCCTCGTTCAAACTTGTCACTCTTATTGCCGGTTTGTCTACTACAGGGCATTTATATTCACATATTCCGCATCCCGTGCATATATCAGGAATTACATGGGGTAATTGCAGTTTGATCTTTTCACCCGATACATTTATTTTTTCGATATTTTCAAGCTTGATTGCCTTTGGCGAAGTAGGGCAATGCTCTTCGCAGACTATACACGGTATGTCGAATGCAAACGGCAGACATCTGTTCCTATCGACAAATGCAAGACCTATTTTAACTTTTTTCTTTATTTCAACCGGTAATTCTTTTATGGCTCCCGTCGGGCATACCTGACCGCAAAGGGTACATTTGAATTCACAGTATCCCGTTTTCATATCTAGAAGAGGAGACCAGAGTCCTTCCGGACCGGATTCCAAAAACGTCGGTTGTAAAACGTTGGTAAGGCAGACTTTCATGCATTCTTCACATTTTATGCAGGTTTTTAAAAAATCCTTTTCCGGCAATGATCCCGGGGGTCTTATTAGTTTAGGATTGTAGGTTTTTGTTCCGGGAGTTAGTTTTACAAAGGGCGTTGCTAACGCTCCTGATAAGAAAGAAGCAATAAATGCTCTTCTTTTGACATCGGTACGGCCTATGTTTCGACCCTTTGAAGCATTTAAGCGAAATTTTAAAGAATTTCTATCGCAAACTGAAACACAGTTCATGCATAAAACGCATTCTGTTTTTTTCCATTTATCTTTTTCATAAGGTCGGGCTCCTCCCTGTGAGGTTCTTACGCATTTAAGGCATGAATCACATAAATCGCTCTGATCGAGTTCAAGTATGGAGTATTTTGACAAAATTCCCAGAAGAGCTCCCAAAGGACAAAGAACCCTGCAAAAGAATCTGTTTTTGAACATATTCAGAATAAGAATTACAATGAAAAGTGAAAATATAAAGAATCCCTGCCAGTAAAAAGTCTGTTCATGACTGAGGATAAAACCCTTAACATTTTGAAAAATAGGAATCAGAGTCGAATCCACAATATCTAAATCAGCAGAGAGAACGGGGTAGATTATTGCTCTTAAAATAAAGTTTAACACGGGGAGTATTCCAACGGTAAAAGATCTTATGACTAGACTGATAGGGTCGAGAATTCCTACAAGATGCAGTCCGGCTAGAGAACTGCCCAGAACAACGAACAGTATGACATATTTTGATTTTTGCGATTTTGAATATCTGCCTCTTTTAGGATCCGGATTAACCTTATCAAAAACATAGCTTGCGAAATGATTTATAGAGCCGAAAGGACATACCCACCCGCAGAAAAATCTTCCAAAAACGAGAGTTAATATAACGGTAAATACGGAAAGCCACAGTAAAAGGGGGACCGTATATGTTGTTAAAAATGTAGTTATTGTGATAAGCGGATTAATATCCAGAAAAAGCCTTACCGGGTATGCAAGCTCCTGATCGCCTGTGTATTCTGTACGATTTAGAAGATACAAAAATGCGGTAAAGAAAAAAATCTGTGAAATTAGCCTGTAATTTTTTAATTTCATTATTAGCGGTTAATTATCAGTTTTTTAACTTTTATTGTCAATTGAAATGCCATCTAAACATTCATAATCATTATTGAAAAATGTTATGTTGACAGAACAATCTTTACTATATTAGGTTAAAAGGCTACAGATTAAAGAAGGGAATTTATGAGGACAAGAGATGAGGCCTTTGAGTTACTTAGAAAGTATATTAAAAATGAAAACCTGATAAAGCATTGCCTGGCCGTTGAGGCTTCTATGAAACACTATGCACAACTGTTTAATGAAGACGTAGAAAAGTGGGGCATAACCGGCCTGCTGCACGATTTGGATTACGAAATCTCTCCGCAAATCGAGAAACACAGTTTAGATGGTGCCAAAATACTGGAAAAAGAAGGTTATGAAAATGACATTATTTTGGCCGTAAAATCACATAACAGACATCACGGTATTCCGTTGGAAACTAAAATGGCCAAAACCCTTCTTGCATGTGATGAGCTGACCGGTCTTATAACAGCGGCGGCACTTGTAAGACCTTCAAAATCGCTTATGGATGTAAAGTTAAAATCTGTTAAAAAAAGAATGAAGGAAAAGGCCTTTGCAAAAAACGTCAACAGAGAAGAAATAATAGAAGGGGCAAGGGAATTAAACATAGTGCTTGATGATCATATTGAAAATGTAATAGCCGCCATGCAGAGTATTGCAAAAGAACTGGGATTGTAAGCGCGCTTAATATCCTAAATATTTCCTAGATGTATATAAATATGCTAAAATTTTTAGATATTTAGGACAAAATGCGCTATGAATTCTAAGGAACTATTCAAAATATTTATAATATATCTAAACAAAGCGAAGGATTATATAGATGGATTTATTGATTCACTATACCCATATCTAAAACCGCTTTACAATGCTCTTCCTCATTTCAAAAATAAAAAATACATTGTCTTCGGTGCGCTGTTACTTCTTGCATTTCTCATACTAACCCTTATTTACGGAAGGATTAAAAGGCTTTTCAAAATTGACCATCTTAAAAAGGGGGATAAGCTTTTAAAAAAAAGAAGATTTGAAAAGGCCCGCATCCATTTTTTAAAAGTAGGAGCCCACACAAAAGCAGCTTTCTGTTCATTAAAATTGACAAGA
>CAYYBZ010000175.1:0-5203 GCA_964470285.1 uncultured Oligoflexia bacterium | reverse complement strand
GAACGGCCTGAGTCAAACTCTTAAGCCCATCTACTTTATCATCGGACTCAACGCCGAGCATTCCAAAGCTTGGAATTCCCTTTTCATCAACGTACATATGACCTGATATAATAAGACCGATTTGATTCCTTGCCAGTCTCGAATATATTTCAATTGTTTTGTCAGTAACATAGCCGTTATCTGCAGAATTATCATGAGTGGCAGATCTTACAAATCTGTTCTTAATTATCAGATTTGAAATTTTACCCGGTTCAAAGAGAATAGACATAGATATCTCCGAATTAATAACAGCTATAAGGCAAGCTGCCTTTTAATTTCCTTTTTGAAAATCTCCATTAGCTTAGCAGTTATGGGACCTCTTAGGCCCTTTCCTATAATTTTATCGTCGATTTTTTGTACGGGCATTACTTCCTTTGTCGATGCCGTTAAAAAGCATTCATCCATACTGTAAATATCCTGCGGCTTCATAATTGTTTCTTCAAAAGGTATGTTGTTGTCTTTTATAAGCTTTATAAGCAGCTGTCTTGTTACTCCGTGAAGAATCCCGGAATCTAAAGACGGAGTAAAAACCCTTCCGTCCTTTACTGAGAAAATATTACTGGTTGTGCATTCTGTAATAAAGCCCTGCTGATTGACCATCAAGGCATCGTTAGAACCCTTTTTCTTGGCCTCCATTATCGCAAGAACATTGTTGAGATAATTTCCGGATTTAATCTCGGGATCAAGCGCCGTTCTTAAGTTTCTCGTAATTGAAACTATGGAAAGATTTAAACCCTTTTCATAGAATTCTTTGGGATATTCATGGCATTTAGCAATTACAACAACGACCGACGGATTTTTTGTAGTTTCCGGATAGAGATTGAAAAAATCATCCTTTCCGCGTGTAACTATAATTCTGGCGTAGCAGTCAAAATTTAAGTCTTTAATAAGCTCTTCAATATGATTTTTTAAATCGGCCTGCGTAAAAGGAACTTCCATAGACAATCTTAAAGCCGAATTTTTCATCCGGCGAAAATGTTCGTCTAAAAGAAAAGGTTTACCGTTATAAGTTCTTACGGCTTCATATATGCTGTCTCCGTATAAAAAGCCCCTATCCATAATCGAGATAGATGCCTGTTCTTTTTTAACCTTCTTAAAATCTTTGCTGTAAATTAATTCCATTTCTATCTCCATTTTCCCGGTATTTCGCTTGAGCATTTTGAGCATTTACCCCCTACAATCTTATTTGAAAGAATTGTAAAGCCGTATCTTTCAACTAATTTTTCATTGCATGAATGGCAAAATGTATGCTCTCCTTCCGAACCCCACAGATTTCCGCAATAAATATATTTAAGTCCTGCTTTTTTCCCAATATCTGCGGCTTTCTCAAGTGTTTTCTCGGGAGTTTTATCCCTTCTTGTAAGATATTTGTAATCTGCATGATATCTGGAAACATGCCAGGGTATGAGCGGATCAACATCAGCGATAAACTGTGCAAGCTTTGTCAGCTCTTCATCCGAATCGTTCATATCGGGAACAACAAGTGTCGTAAGCTCGAGCCATATGCCCTTTTCTTTCATCATTTTTATTGAATCGAGAACAACTTGAAGTTTACCGCCCAAAACATCATTATACGTTTCCTCCTTAAATGCCTTTAAATCGACGTTGGCCGCATCAATATACGGAGTTATCGTTTCAATCGTTTCAGCAGTCATAAAACCGTTAGTGACCCATGTGTTGTAAATGTTCCTTTCATTTGCAAGCTGCGAGCATTCGTATACAAATTCAAAATTCACGGTTGGTTCCGTGTAGGTGTAAGACATCGATTTACAGCCGCGGCTTCTTGCGGTTTCAACAACTTCTTTAGGGGTAGCGTTATCCGATTTTTTGATTAAATCTTCATTTCTAAGCTGTGAAATTGAATAGTTCTGACAGAATTGGCATCTGAAATTGCACCCGGCTGAAGCCAGTGAAAATGATTTGGAACCCGGTAAAAAATGGAAAAGAGGCTTTTTTTCAATAGGATCTATATTGGTGGCTATAAGACGGCCATAAGCTACTGAATAAAGAATACCTTTTTCGTTTTTCCTGGCTCCGCAAATGCCGAAACGGCCGTCATTAAGGCTGCATCTATGGCCGCACAGATTGCATTTAACCCTGCCGTCTGCCTGTTTTTCCCATAACTTAGCTTCTTTCATAAGGCCCATATAGTATATAAATATAATCCCGGGTCAAATGAAAATAAAAAGCCAATCCAGAAAATGCTTATAGTGTGATAAAAAATTAATTGTTATCAAAACATTAACGGTTATATTAGGCACAAAGCGGGGTGAAAATGGATATTTATGAATTAATAAAAAGCAGAAGATCAATAAGGGTTTTCAAGAAAAAGGAAGTTAATGAAACAAAGCTAAAACGTGTTCTTGAAGCGGCCACTTGGGCGCCTTCGGGGAAAAATCTTCAAAACTGGAGATTTTACGTTTTAAGTGGAGAAAAAAGGGATAAATGCCTAGAGCTAACTCAAAAGGCATGGCTCAAAATAAAAGACGTTCTTCAAAAAAGATTAAAACCGAGCCTTTATCAGTTTACCGAAAGATTCTTTTTCACGATGGGAAATGCCCCGGTTGTAATCTTTGCATATTCAAAACCCAATGCTGATGAAAACAATCAAACTGCGCGTGGTTCCGTTTATATGGCAGTTCAGAATTTACTTTTGGCAGCCCAGTCGGAAGGGCTTGGAACATGTGCCATGGGTTCATTTCTAGAGATTAAGGAAGAAGTAAATTCATTTATAAAGCCTTCTGAGGGCCTTGAGCTAATCTGCGGAATTGTTTTGGGATTTCCCGATCATGAGCCTCCATCTCCGCCAAGACAGGAAGGTAGAATTAACTTTATCGATTAACCGTATTTACCCTTGCGTTAGTCTGCTTTTTGGTTTATGTCATTGATTCGATGCTCCCACAGATTAAAAAGATACATAAAATTACACTGCCTACAGGCTTTCCGATAGGTGACGTAAACGTTTATATTGTTAAGGACGACCCGGTCACATTAATAGATACAGGTGTTAACGGAGCTATCGCCGAACACATATTTTCCAAAAATCTTTCTCAAATCGGTCTTTCTTTTTACGATATTAAAAGAATAATAGTAACGCATACCCATCTTGATCACTGCGGTCTGGCAGGAAGGATTCAGGAGCTCTCAGACGCTAAAGTTTACGTTTATCACACAAAAACAAGAGAACTTGAGAACTTCTCTTCAAATTACCTAAAGCAGACACGTAAAATCAAAAATTTTTATCTTCAGTCTGCAGTCCCGTCATCTCTTTTGACAAGAGGCCATAACAAGAGAATTCAGGCTTCATATATGGGTTCAAGCGCTCAGGAAGTCAAACCCTTAAAAGACGGTGATAAGATTGAATCTTCGAATTATAGCTTTGATGTTATTCATACGCCCGGGCACACTGATAATCTGATATGCCTGCATGAAAGCAAAAAGGGCATTCTTTTTTCATCCGATCACCTGACACTTTTAAATAAGCCTTTTGTAAGATTCAGGGAAATATTTGAAGAAGAGTCGGGTGAACTCGGATGCATGAAAGACTTTTTTAACTCTTTGAACAAAATATCCAAATTGGAAATGCTCTATACATTCCCCGGACACGGAGATTTCATCCTAGATCCGAAAGGAAGCATCGAACAGATAAAGGATTTTTACATTGAAAGAAAAAATAATATCGCAAAGATCTTAAGAAGAGGTCTTAAAAACCGCTTTGAACTGTGCAGGGCGCTTTTCGGATTCTTAAACGACCGGGAAATCTTTAAAGGAATTCCCGAAATTACAGGACTTTTAGAGCTTTTGGAATCCGAGGGCGGGTTAAAAAAATTAAATGAAAATGGCATAATATACTATACTCTGGACAATTAGGAGATATGTCATGGCAATTCTGAAAATAGCAAGGATAGGAAATCCCGTTTTAAGAAAAAAGGGCAAGGAACTATCCAAAAGTGAAATAAGAAGCCCTGAAATTCAAAAACTAATCGATGATATGGTTGATACGCTTCATGAATACGGCGGAGTCGGTTTAGCTGCTCCTCAAGTGCATGAAAGCGTTCAATTAATGATTATTGAGCTTCCTCCTTCCGCAAATCAGGAATATGAACCGATACCTCTTACGGTTTTCATAAATCCCAGATACACAAATATGTCCGATGAGGAAGAAGAGGACTGGGAGGGATGTTTAAGTATTCCTGACATGAGAGGAAAGGTTAAAAGACCAAAATCAATACGCGTAAAGTATCTTGACAGAAAGGGTAAAGAGCAGGAAATGGAAGCAACCGGATTTAAAGCCCGCGTAATTATGCATGAAGGCGATCACCTTATCGGAAAACTCTACGTAGACAGAATGGAAGATTTAAAAACACTGACCTTTCTTGACGAATACACAAGATTCTGGGTTGGAAACACTTAAACTGGATTTTTATACTCTTTCAGCG
Organism: uncultured Oligoflexia bacterium; assembly: GCA_964470285.1. Classification (GTDB taxonomy): domain Bacteria; phylum Bdellovibrionota_G; class CAYYBZ01; order CAYYBZ01; family CAYYBZ01; genus CAYYBZ01. The sequence goes on along the minus strand of CAYYBZ010000175.1, from coordinate 725 downwards.
ACAACTATTTTTACAAGTTCGTTAACGGCTTTTTCAAGATCTTTGTTCACTATTTTATAGTCATAATATTTTGACTGCTCAATTTCTCTTTTAGCCTCGTTGAGTCTCTTTTCAATTTCTTCGGGGCTATCAAGGCCTCTTTCCTTAAGACGCCTTTCGAGAACATCCATTGAAGGCGGTAAGACAAACACAAAGACTGCATCTAAATTCTTTTTACGAATCTGATCCGCACCCAAAACATCAATTATAAGAAAAAGATCAAAACCACCCTTTTTGGCATTCTCAACGTTCTTAAATGGAGTTCCGTAGTATTCTTCAAAAACCTTTGCCCATTCAATAAACCCGTCTTCATCGATATTTTTTTTAAACTCATCCACGGACACAAACTTATAGTCTTTACCGTCAATTTCACCCTGCCTTGGTTCTCTTGTAGTCCATGAAACCGATCTTTTGATATTCTTTAGCTTTTCCATCGCCCCCACAGCGACTGTAGTTTTGCCGGCGCCCGAGGGAGCAGAGACTACAAAAAGCTTGCCTTTTCCTTTTTTACTCATTCTATGTTTTGTACCTGTTCCCTGATTCTTTCTATTTCCCCTTTTAGATCAACAACAATATTCGAAATATCCGTTGCCTGCGATTTGGACCCGATTGTATTAACTTCTCTGTTCATTTCCTGGATAATAAAATCCAGGTTTCTCCCGCAGGGGCCCTTTGATTTTATACTG
>CAYYBZ010000174.1:0-5249 GCA_964470285.1 uncultured Oligoflexia bacterium | reverse complement strand
GTGAATGCTCAGGTGTTTCAATCGATAGATATTTCAGAAAACTCTCCAGTCCGATCCTTGATAGAATAGATATTCAAATAGAGGTACCCAGAATAAATTTTAAAAGTCTTAGCTCGCTAAGACTCGGTCACTCATCAGGACAAATGCGGCAAAGTGTAAATAGGGTTTTACAAATTCAAAAAAATCGATTCAATAAAACGATTTTTAATTCTAAAATGAATGAAAATATGCTTGCTAAATACTGTAAGCTCTCCGGTGAAAGTTTAAATCTTCTGGAATCTGCCATGAAAAAATTCTTAATGTCGGCAAGAGCATATGGGAAAATTCTTAAAGTATCCAGAACTATAGCTGATCTCGAGGCTTCAGCGGATATAAAGCCGGTTCATATAGCTGAAGCAATTCACTACAGATCTCTTGAAAGAAGGCTTAAACCGTAACGTTGATAAACTCTTCGGGTTTTATCAATGACAGGCTAAGACAGCATTTTCTCTTTTTTGAGCTCGGATTTAATTTTTGAAAACCCCCTCATTAGGGTGGTTTTATCGGCATCAAATGATCTCTCAAGATTTTTAAGAATTTTGTCTTGGGTCAGTCCCTTTTTGATTCCGGCTACAATAAAGATGGCGGTTTCGTTTAAAGAGTAATAGTTTTTGGTTTCTAGGTTGATCAGAATTCCGTCATCACGAGAGAATTTTCTGAATATTACGTCTGATGAGAGCTTCATCCTTGCGCTGTTTTTCCCCATTTACCGTTCCTGCTTCCCTTAAAATGGGGGTCTGAATGAGCCCATTTATTATCTTTTAAAACCTTCATCCAGCTGATTTTCCCGAATTCTTTAAGACAGTACCAGCAGTGAAAGTAATCGATTTTCGAAAGTTTTCCCTTCTGTATGGAGCTTATTCTCTTTTTGTTTACTTCATTGATCATGTCCAGATATTTTTTGTGTCCGGTGAAGAGGGAAGTATTCTTAAGATTGCAGATAATGTCTTTTCTTTTGGATGAATCGAACATGTTCGAAATCTGGCAGCAGTAAGTCAGATTTCCGTTAAAATCGATATTCAAAGCGGTTCCCTGAAGAAACTGGCAGTGAGCCAGGGGAGTTTCATCAAAAAATCCGGCTGAAAATACAATCGGAACCTTATAAACGTTTTCGAGTTCCCTGACCTCTTTTTCAACATCAAGCCACTCATCCGGAGAAAGAGATATGTCAAAACTTGAGCTTCCAAACGTAGGTTCCATGTGACAGAAGTGAAGTTTATCAATACCCATTTGTGATGCTATGTATGCTGTTTGATGCATTTCATGACGGTTAATTTTATTGATGACCATTTGAACAGATACCGGAATTTCTTTGGCCCTGCATAGGGCAATGGATTCGATTACTTTTCTGTAAGAACCGGGAACTCTTATTTTGTCATGTGTGGCTTCATTTGCCCCGTCAATACTGAAGCATACTCTTGAAAGCCCCTTTTGTTTAAAGGGTAATATTTTTTCAAAAATATTCGGGAAATTATAGCCGTTTGATACAAAATGATATTCAAAACCCTCTTTGCTCAGGTAGGAAAGTATTTTTATGAAATTTTTATGAATAGTCGGCTCGCCCCCTGTTAATGCAATATAAGGGCTGTTATATTTTTTTAACTGTTTGGCTATTTTTGTAAAAAGATTATAGTTTAAGTCTTTTCTTTTTTCGTTTTTTTCCCTTAAACAGTGAATGCAGCTGATATTGCAGCGGCCTGTAATCTCAATTGTTACTAAAAGATTATTCATTGATATATCCTAGAAAACGGTTGCCCCCGGTGTGGAGGGAGATGTTGATGCAGGGCCGGGAATTGAAGGAGGTCCTCCCGCCCGTGATTTTCTTAAATTCAGCTTCTTATCATTTTTTCTATCATTAAGTTTTCTTATCTGAGGTGCAATGTAAATTTTTTTAACGTTTCGAATCAGTTTTCCCATAACCCCTCAATTTAAATATATATTTTAATATAAGTCAATCAACAAGTTTCACGATTTTTCTATAAGCCTTATCTGGTGAGGATATAGCCGCATAATCGAGGCTTGATACAATGCATTGTCGGGATAGATAATCGAGATTTGTAATTACCTTATTTGCATATTTTTTGTCCAGCATTAAAAATTCATTTTCAGCGATAATTTTTCCTATGATCTCGCTTACTTTCAAATCGCTGCCTGGTTTATATGGCTTGCCGATAAGAACAAGGGCTTTTGGGACGGTACTGCTTACAAAAGAGTATCTGATAGTACTTAGTTTTGATAACTCCTTCTTCGAAACTGAAGGAATTTTTCTAAATTCAACAAAAGGACTTTTGGGGCCCGTAAACAAACTGAATTCTTTTATAAAGCTGTATGCTTTGATTCCGCTTGAAGTATTTTTAATTAAAACAGCATCATCCGATATCCATTTTGCCCCTCTTCTTACCAGTGTATAGCATGCTGAAGATTTGCCGCTTCCGGGATTTCCGGTGAATATTATCCCTTTTCCGTCAATATCTGCACAACTGGCATGTATATAGTAGAATCCGAACTTTTTTAAAAGCTCTATAAGGGTTAAAGGAAGAATTGTATGACTGAAAAGTTTTTTTATTTTAAGAGTATCTGGATGAATAAAAAAACTGGCTTTGTTTTTTCTGTATTCAATCAGAACATGGGATTTTCTGTCATTAAAATAAAGTTTATCGTTCTTAAATAATCCGAATATATTTCTTTTTCTTTTCAGAAAGATTTTTGCATGAGATTTAGATGCTTTGCAGTTAAAAAGTTTATTTTTTTTTCGGTGGAAGATCAGCCTTATTTTTGCTCTATCTGTTTTTATTAGTTCTCTGACATTAAAACAGTTCTCAAAAATCTTAAATATCTCTTTTTTAGAGCTATCAATGCTTAAATTTACACCGTGAAATCTGTAGTTCTTATTCATCGTTTCTTAAGCTTTCATTCTAACCTTATTTGAATGAATATGCGCAAGCCTTGTCGGTAGCGGTATTCGGTATTTACCAGTGCATTTTAACATAATCTTTCTTGCTGTACTTACATCTATTAAATGCCCGGGAGAGATGAATACAGGTTTTACATTGTCCTTTGTTCTTAAAACCGATCCTATTATCGTTTTTTTGTCCGTTAAATGTGAATAGCAACCCCTTTTCAGGCCGGGTTCTTTGTAGTATCCAAAAAGTTTGGATTTGGCACAGCCGATACTGGGAGTATCGAGCAAAACTCCCATATGAGAGGCAAGCCCGAAACCTCTGGGGTGGGCTATTCCCTGGCCGTCAAAAACCAACAAATCAGGCTTATTTCTTAGTTTTTTTAATGCATTAATAACAATTGAGCCTTCTCTGAAAGATAGTAAACCGGGAATATATGGAAAATCAGCCCTTTCTCTGGCGCTTACGGTTTCAACTGTTTTAAGTGATTCATAATCAAGAATTACAACCGATGAAAAAAGTTCATTGGATTGTTTACAGTAAGATACGTCCACGCCTGCTATTAAGATTTTTTTAAACTGTGCTCTATTATTGAGAGAAAGCTTTTTTTTAAGGGCCAGCTGCTCTTTTAAGGCTTCCTTGTAAGTTTTCGGCCAGTAATATGATTTCATTATTTTCATTTATAATTAAGTTTTCTTGAAGTATATATAACATTATGCAGACGGCAAGAATCTATCTAAAAGACCTAAAAGAGAAAGCTAATTCTTTTATTCTGTCAAAGGAAAACTCTAAAATTCTTAAATCGGTGCTTAGACTTAAAAAAGGCAACAATTTTGATATTGTAGATGGAGAAGGAACTTTAGGAAACGCGATAGTAGAAAAATTCTCCAGAGACGGTTGCCATGTAAAAATTCTGAGGAAAACTTCCTATACGCTGAACGTTACACCTGTCATAACCCTCGCGCAGGCCTTTCCCAAGGGTAAAAGGATCGATTATGTTATTCAGAAAGCGGTTGAGCTTGGAGTAGACAGGATTATCTTTTTCAGTGCCAAAAGATGCGTATCAGCCTTTAAAAAAAGCGAATTAAATATAAAATTAAAAAGGTTTGAGAAAATAGCGGTTGAGGCCTTAAGGCAATGTAAAAGAGTATATCTACCTGAAATTAAGTTAGAATCGAACTTGAATACATGCCTTGAAGATGTTAGTGCAAGCGATCTTAAGCTTTGTTTTCATGAGCATGAAAAAGGAACTCCCTTAAAGTCATGGCTTAATCAGTTTGATAGCCCGCGTGAGATAACTTTCGCAATAGGTCCCGAGGGAGGATTCACGGATAACGAGGTTGTATCCTTTGTAAGCGCAGGATTTAAACAGGTTAAACTGGGTGAAGAGGTTTTAAGGACCGAAACCGCACCTGTTTCTGTCCTCTCAATCCTTAATTATATCTACAGATGGGGATAGGTATCGGAGGAATAATGTCCATTGATGAGAAGATTAATTATCTGGAAGGGTTAGAAAAGAAAGCTCTATCCGGTGGGGGTGAAAAAAGAATTGAAAAGCAGCATAAAGCAGGAAAACTTACGGCCAGGGAAAGACTGGAAATTCTTTTAGATAAAGGAAGTTTTGAAGAGATTGATAAATTTGTCGTTCACAGATGCTCCGATTTCGGAATGGATAAAAACAAAATCCTGGGTGACGGTGTAATTACCGGCCACGGTAAGATTGAGGGAAGAATTGTTTATGTTTTTGCCCAGGATTTTACTGTTTTCGGGGGATCTCTTTCCGGGGCTTATGCGAAAAAGATATGCAAAATAATGGACCTTGCCGTTAAGACAGGCGCACCGGTAATCGGATTAAACGATTCGGGCGGAGCAAGAATTCAGGAAGGTGTGGAGAGCCTGGGCGGTTATGCAGATATTTTTCTGAGAAATACCTTAACATCAGGTGTAGTCCCTCAGATTTCAGCCGTTTTAGGACCGTGTGCCGGAGGCGCCGTTTACTCACCTGCAATCACAGATTTTATACTCATGGTAAAAAATACAAGCTACATGTTTATTACGGGTCCTGATGTGATTAAGGCCGTTACACATGAAGAGGTTACAAAAGAAGCTCTAGGAGGGGCCCGGTCACATTCAACCAACAGCGGTGTCGCTCATTTTGCAATGGATGATGAAAAGAGCGCTCTTTTGATGATAAGAGAGCTCTTATCTTTCTTCCCGAGCAACAATATGGAAACTCCTCCTTTTAAGAAAACCGAAGATGCACCCGATAGAACAGATGAATCATTAAATCAGGTTGTTCCGGTTAATCCC
>CAYYBZ010000173.1:0-5267 GCA_964470285.1 uncultured Oligoflexia bacterium | reverse complement strand
GAGGCCATGGCAAAATGGGACAGGACACCGAAAGAAGGAATGAGGGCAAAGTTTCAAAATCCGCAGGAAAATTCTAAAGCGAACAAATCTAAGAACTCTGAAAATAACAACCTTAAAATGTATTTTGATAAGGCACAGGCATTACGCGAAGACTTTCAAAAGGAGAATACAAGGTTAAATAATCAAAGAAGCGGTCTGGAACAAAAACGTAAAAGTTTAAATGACAAATATGAAAACCCGGGTTCAATGAGTATTTCTGAAGAGCAGAGCATTATCAAAGATTTAAAACAGACAAGTATAGAGGTTATCGAAAAAGACATAGAGATACTGAAAAATCGAATGAGATATAACGAAAAAGCCTTTACAATACTCAGAGAAAGTCAGATGTTCGCATCGACCCAATATGACAAAAACCGGGTAGACTCTGCAATAACACAGATAAAAGATGATATCTCAAATGTAAAAAATCAGCTAGAATCCATGGAAAATGCGCTTGAAAACGCTAAGAACACTCGTTACTGAAACGGAGCATTGATTGAAAGGGCAGATAAATTTCGAAAAATATTCTCTTTTGGTAGTTGATGATGAAAAGGTAATTCTGGAAATACTTAAGGACTTTTTATCTCTGGAGGGATTTAAAGTTTTAACTGCGATTTCAGGTGAAGATGCTATGCAACTTCTTCACAAGGAATCTTTCGATCTGGTTATTACCGATTTAAAAATGCCCGGCATTTCAGGATTAGACCTTCTAAAACATATTACCGAGAGGTTTCCTCATACCGTAACTGTTGTGATGACAGGATTCGGAACCCTCGAAACGGCAATTGATTCCATGAAAAGCGGTGCTTATGACTATATTTTAAAGCCTTTCAAGGTTGACGAAGTCGTCCACATAGTCAAAAGAGGTCTGGAAAAGAAGATTTTAGAAGAAGAGAACATTCAGCTTAAAGAAACCATCTCCCTTTATAACGCTTCACAGGCAATCAACACATCGCTAAGTCTTGATAATATCTTCGAATTGCTGCTGGAGGCAACGTGTAATCTCGTGAAATGCTCGATAGCAACTATCTACACTAAAAGCTATAAAACAAAGAAATTCGAGCAAAGAAAAATAAAATCAGTTGTTAAATTAAACGGCCACAAAGTTTTGAAGGATGTGCCTGTTGATAAGATTCTTGAAGAGCACAAAAATAAAAATCCGGTTCTTCAACTTAATGAAGATATAAACAGCCTGGCTTTTCTCCCAAAAGATATCAAGGTCAATCTTAAATCCTTCTGTTCGGTTCCGATGACTTCCAAAAACAGAATAATCGGCATGCTTAACATATATTCGACGGACAGAATAACCGAAGGACAGAGAAAAACCCTGTCTCTTCTTGCAGATAGAGCCGCCATAGGCATAGAAAACGCAACTTTATACTCCAATTTACAGCAGCACTTTTTTCAGACAATCGACGGTTTCCTCAAAGCCTTGGAAGCCAAGGACGAATACACAAGAGGACATTCAGAAAGAGTTCGGAATTACTGCGCAATGATTGCAAAAGAATTAAAACTGGACACTAACTATGTAAAAATAATTTCACAGGCGGCACTTTTGCACGACATAGGAAAAATAAGCGTCGATCTTAGCGAGTTAAACCATCCCGGAAGATTAAATGAAAAGCAGAGAAATCTTTTCAAGCTTCATCCGACAATCGGGAAAACAATTCTTGAGCCTATAGGGCTGTTAAAACCGGTTATCCCAATGGTTTATCACCATCATGAAAATTTTGACGGTTCGGGTTATCCAAACGGTCTTTCCGGAGAAGAAATCCCGCTTGGAGCCAGAATTCTGGCGGTTGCCGACAGCTTTGATGCAATGACCTCGGACAGAGCCTACAGAAAAGCCCTTTCAACAGAAAAAGCAACCGGAGAACTACAGGCATTTATAGGAAAACAGTTCGATCCGAAAATAGTAGAGGTTTTTTTAGTCGCTCTAAAAAGAGAAGGAATTCAGAAATCTTAGGCTTTATTCTATTTCATTCTGTTTGTAAACGCCGCCGCCGCCGTCAATTTGACCCGTGTTAGAATCGAACCTCACGCTTCTCTTAAAATATGAAGTTATACCGTCACCGTCAAGATCTCCCTCGGCCTGGGCGTCAAATACGCTTCCTATTCCCGTTCCTGTTGCGATAACCGAATATCGGAAAAGTACAGGTGCATCAACGGCAAATTTTATGGCTATCCATGCCGGATCTTCCCAGTTTCCTGCTAATTTCCAGTTTTGGGGAAGAGTCGCGGGAGTAGGAGGCGCTTCTACAAACTGTGCGGGTAAAGTAAATCCGGATTCGCTTACATGATCATCCTGATAATAAGCAACTTCGCCGTCATAAATTTTTCTTATGTTAACTAAAGCCTCGGTAGTTTTTGCTTTTTTCATGTATTTAAGGAATGCAGGTACCGCAACACCGGCCAGTATTCCAATAATAGCTACAGCTATCATTAACTCAATAAGTGTAAACGCCTTATTTTTTTTTCTAATCATGTAGAGTAATTATAATCGCATTGTATATCCTAGTTTATATTATAACAAAGATAAACTCAAAATCTATTTGCATTTAGTTTTATTGAGTATATGTTAAACTGATGCCGAAAATAAGTTCAGAATATGTATGCCAATCCTGCGGATATACAAGCCCAAAGTGGCTTGGCCGTTGCCCGGCTTGCAGTCAGTGGGACTCTTTAATTGAAGAAACCGTAAGGTCAAAAAGCAAATATTCCAAAGCGAAAGTAAGCTCTCAAAAAGCGCTGAAACTGTCGGAAATAACAAATTCCTCTTCAATTTTGTTTTCTACCGGGATATCCGAACTTAACAGAGTACTGGGAGGCGGATTCACGCCTAACTCAACCGTTCTTATAAGCGGAGATCCCGGAGTCGGTAAATCAACTCTTCTTCTACAAACACTTTCTGATCTGGCAGCAAACGGGCAAAAAGCTCTTTATATAACGGGGGAGGAATCTCTCAATCAAATAAAAATGAGAGCCGGGAGAATAACTGCATCCCCCCAGGACCTATATATACTTTCGGAAACAAATCTTGAAAGCATGGAAAATGTCCTTATCGAAATGAAGCCGTCCATAGTCTGCCTGGATTCTATACAGACAGCGTCAACCTCCGATATTCAATCAGTAGCCGGGAGTGTTAATCAGATAAGGGAATGTGCCGCAAGACTCATAAAAATCGCCAAGGAAAACGATATCTGCATTTTCTTTGTCGGGCATGTCACAAAAGAAGGCCATATAGCCGGCCCCATGACGCTGGAACATATGGTAGATACCGTTATATATTTTGAAGGAGACACAAAATCACAGTACCGAATCCTCAGAGCCGTAAAAAACCGCTTCGGAACTACAAACGAAATAGGAATATTTGAAATGGGCTCTGAAGGCTTAAAAGAAGTAAAAAATCCGTCCGGAATATTTTTAAGTAATACCTGCGAGAAAACACCCGGGTCTGTCGCCATGGCGAATATAGAGGGCACAAGACCTTTTTTACTTGAAGTTCAGGCGCTATGCAGTAACTCCAACTACAGCGTACCGACGAGAATCTCTACAGGAATTGACAGGAACAGAATACTTTTGCTAATAGCAATACTTGAAAAAAAATTAGGTCTTAATCTCTACAATAAAGACGTTTATGTAAACATAACAGGTGGAGTCAGAATCAATGAACGTGCCGGTGATCTACCGGTCGCTAGTGCCATAATCTCCAGTCACAAAAATTCAACTATGCCAAAAAAATCATTTATTTTCGGAGAGATAGGTCTAACGGGTGAAATACGCGGATCCAAATATGCTCAAAAAAGAATACTTGAAGGCGCTAAGCTTGGCTTTGAAAGATGCATTCTTCCGCAGGAGAACTTAAAAAACCTCAAAAAGAAGGATTACAATTTGGAACTCGTTGGTATAAGATTCCTGGATGAAATATTTTCAAAGGTTTTTTAAATGAAATTTTTATCCTTGAAACTTTCTCTTTTCAGCATAGCCCTCATATTTTTCATATCAGGCATTTTTAACTGCTTATATGCAGATAAAGATACCGATAAAAAAGACACGCGGATTCTATTCACAGGTTCAGCTCTGGGTTCAGTAGAACCCTGCGGGTGACCGGCCAACCCTGTGGGTGGAATTGCCAGGCTGGCAAGCATAATTAAAGAAAAGAGAGAAAAGCATCCCCCGGCTCTAATACTTGATTACGGTGACAGCTTAATAAATTTAAACGAATTAAAATACCTTAAGAATAAAGACAGCGCCTTTAAAAAAGCCCGGTTTATTTTATCTACTTTTTCAAAATTGGGATATGACGGGTTAAACGTTGGAGAAGCTGAGCTTGCATGCGGTTCACTCAATCTCAAAAAGTGGACTTCAAAATCTTTAAAACTTATTTCGGCCAATATACTTTCGGCCAAAGATAATTCACATCTTTTTGATCCTTACATAATCAAAAACGTTGACGGCTTTAAATACCTGATTACAGGAATTTTCCCGACAAACTATAAACCCTACCTGGGGGAAACCATAAAAAAGGAAAAGATAAAAATCACCGAACCGGCCAAAGAGCTGGCAAAAATTATCGATAAGAATAAGGGCAAATTTGATTTCGTTATCGTTCTAAGTTCCATGTTGCATAAAGATACAGCCAAATTCAGGGATAAATCGAAAAATGTAACTCTCATAATCGGATCCAAAAACTTCAGGCGTGACATTATGAAGAGCGAAGAAAATCCGCCGATTATTTCCAACCGATCAAAATTGAGTTCCGTCTCATTTCTTGACATCATGATATCCGACAAATCCAAAGAGCTTGTCCTAATCCCCGAAATTGAACAAATTGAAAGAACGGCTTCAGCCTATGAAAGAGAAATGAAAAGACTTGCAAGTCTTAAATCGTCCTCACCGTGGAAGGAAAGAAAGCTTAAAACATTAAAAGAGCGAAGCAATCTGCTTCGAAAGAAGATTAAAACCTTAAAAGAAAAAACAAAAGATAAGAATTTAAACACCGTTTCGCATCAAACGGTCCTGCTCGATAAATCCATAAAAGACGATTCTGAAACCAGGAATAACCTTGATGCCTTCGCAAAAGGGCAAAAACCAAAACCCGCAAGAAAAAGCACTCTGCTATAATGATTTTTTATCTACCGGAGGACAGACATGCCCGCCCCTAAAAAAAGACTTGGAGATCTCCTGTTAGAAAAAGCAATGATAACCGAGTCACAGCTTGAGGAAGC
>CAYYBZ010000172.1:0-5280 GCA_964470285.1 uncultured Oligoflexia bacterium | reverse complement strand
AAAGGAAGACACATCGGGACAGTTCGGCGGTCTCGGTATGGAAGTTACAATTAAAGATAATATTTTAACCGTGATCGCCCCCATAGAAGATACACCGGCCTACAGGGCAAATATTCAGGCAGGTGATAAAATAATCAGCATCGAAGGAGTAACAACTAAAAATATGAGCCTTATAGATGCTGTTAACATGATGAAGGGAAAGGTGGGCACAAAAGTAAAGATTCAGATTTATAGGGATGGTTTTAAAGAACCCAAAGAGATAGTATTAGAAAGAGAAATTATAAAGATAAAGAGCGTAGAATCAAAAGTTATAGATAAGAACTTCGTATATACAAAAGTAAAAAGTTTTCAGGAAAGAACAGCGCTTGATTTTGAAAGGCAGCTAAGAAGGATTGAAAAAAACAATATTAAGGGAAAGATCAGGGGGTTAATTCTTGATTTAAGAAACAACCCCGGCGGGCTTTTAGATGAAGCCGTTGATATGGTTGATATGTTCGTAGATTCCGGTGTCATAGTCACGACAGAGGGCAGAAGAGATACTTTCAAGGAAGTTGAAATGGCACATCATAAGGAAACCACCAGATCAAATTTCCCTATAATCGTTATAGTTAACGAAGGCTCTGCCTCGGCATCGGAAATTGTAGCAGGCGCATTTCAGGATCACGGCAGAGCAGTTATTCTCGGTATGAGAACTTTCGGAAAGGGTACCGTACAGACTATAATCGATTTAGATGACGGGTCAGGTCTTAAGCTTACTATAGCGAAGTATAAAACTCCAAACGGACGATCGATTCAGGCAAAGGGCATAGCTCCGGATATCAAGGTGGAACCCGGTCTGCCTGATATAATTGAAGATGAAAAGGGTGTAATAAGAGAAAAAGATCTTGAAGGGCATTACATTGACACAGAAAAGGCCATCGATATGAAAAAGCCTGAAAAGCTCCCACCTATGTTTGAAGATGATATACAACTCTCAAGAGCCGTTGAATACTTAAGGACATGGGATGTTTTCAAAAAAAGGCTGCCAATAAAGGATGCAAGGCAATAATTTAAAGTTACTTGTCTAAAATACTTCCTAATTATCAATAAATAAAAGGAAAATTAAAAACAATAATATTTGACATTTGATTTGTAGTATGATTTTAAGATATATATATGGTCACATAGTTCAACTGCTTAAAGGAATGTGATATATAGAGAAAAGACGCTTAAAGGAGGGGATAATGTTAAGCGATAAGAGACGTACTAAAAGATTTGCTTCAAGAATCGGTATGGTCTTTACCGATTCGCAAGGACTCAATTTCAGCTTCGTAACCAATATTTCAAGATACGGAGTTTATCTTGAAACAGAGAAAATCTTAAAGCCGGGTGAAATCATACATTTCGTTCTCTCAAATACCGTTACCAAAGTTCCTGTTAAAGGTAAGGTAGTGCGTGTGAAAAACGGAGCTTTGGAAGGTCCGCCTTCCGGTTTAGGAGTTGAATTTCTTGAAATGGATGAAATGGCTAAGATAATAAGAGACGATATTCTTCTTTATCTTATGAATTTCGAATATCAAAACGTCTGGGCCGGCCCCACACAGAAGGCGGCATAAAAACCGCTTTTATTTATTTCTTAGTTAAAAGTGCCAGTCCGCCCATATCGGCGGCGCGGTCTCCCAGCTTACATTTAACTAATTTGGTTGCTCTTAAAGGCCGCGGCCAGGTATATGTTTTTAAGTTGTTCCGAAGCTGTTTTGAAATCAGCGACCATTGTTTGGAAATTCCTCCACCTATTATAATGACGTCGGGATTGACAGTTTGAATAAGATTGGAAATTCCAAGTGCCAGATAGTTTAGCGCATTAATCCATATTAAAAGGGCATTTTTATCATTTTCCTTAACGGCCTGCAGAACTCTTTCAGTTGATAATCTTGTATGCTTTTTATAAAGCTTGTAGAGCATTGAATTTTTATGAAGTATGGCACTTTGAGCTGCGAATCTTTCAATCGCTGTTCCCGATGAGAGAGCTTCCAGGCATCCGTACTTTCCGCATCCGCATCTGGGACCTCCGGGTTCCATTGTAAGATGTCCTATCTCAAAAGCGTCGCCGGTGGTTCCAGAATATATTTCTCCGTTTTGTACAAAACCTCCTCCTATACCGGTTGAAAAGGTAATATAGAGTACTTTTTTATAACCTTTTCCGGCTCCAAAAGTAGCTTCACCCAGTGCCGCCAAGTTTGCGTCGTTTTCCAGCAGGACTTTAACTTTAAACTTTCTTTTTAGTTCATCCCTTAATCTTAAACCTTTCCATGAGTGCAGGTTAGGCAGTTTCCCTAATACTCCCTTTTTAAGATCAAAAGGCCCCGGGCATCCTACCGATAAACCTTTAAGATTTCCAAGCTTAAGCTTTTTTGATTTTATAAATTTTTCTACTTCACCGTAAATAATATTTACGGCGTTTTTCTTTCTTTTGGCTTTTGATGTTTTAAATCTTGATTTACCTATGAATTTCCCGGTGGATGTAAAAACAGAAAAAGAAATCTTTGTTCCGCCTATATCAAGATTGACGTAATAATTTTTATTCATTTTTTTAATGCCCTTATAAAAATGAGTTTACCTTCTTTAAAACTTACACTTGCATTTTCTACTGTCAATTCATTTGATAATCCCAGTGAGTTAAGAGAAAGCTCAGCGTTGTTCAGTTCATATTTAAAACCTTTGCATGAAACTCTTTTCAAAGTGTTACAAAAAGGCAGCAGGCTTATAGTATCACCCTTCCTGCCTTTTACCTTAAAAGCTTTATTATAAACCGTAAGAGCAGAATATTTATCGGTTAAAGTCACTTTGCCCGGGTGCTTTGCGGCAACAAAGATATTTGTAATCGTATGATCTATTCTTTTGCCGAAAGCACCTATTACGGTTACGTTTTTAGCCCCTTTTTTAACCGCGTATGAAACAGCAAGTTCGGAATCGGAAGAATCCTTCTCAGCCGGATATCTTTTAATTTTTCCGGGTTTTTCATACTTTAAGATATCCTTAAGGCTGGCTGAATCAAAATCTCCCATAATCAAATCGGGCTTAATTTTAAGCTTTCTCGAGTGAACGCAGCCTCCGTTGGCGGCGATTATAAAGTTGAAAGATTTAATGAATTTTAAAAGATTTTCTGTTTTGTGAATATCTCCGCCGGCAATTATCAAAACATTTTTACCTTTAATAGTTTTTCTCATTTAGATTAATGACTTTAACAGAAAGGGGCTTTGCTATGAATCAAAATTATAAACTGAGGCCGATAAGTCCCAACCGCTTTTCATTGTAATCTGGGACATAGATGAATATAATTAATTAATATCTATAACTTAAGGAGTAAATAATGAGCGCAAAACCCTCGGATACTAAGATAATCAAATCCGGAGAGGTGCCTACTACCTTAACCCTTCCCAGATGCAAGCTTGTAGTAATGGAGGGGGATGATGCAGGTCAGGAAAGAACCATAGACAAGGGCGTAATACATATAGGTAGCGCCGAAAGGGCCGATTTGGCTTTAAGCGATGAAACCGTATCAAGGGAGCATGCCGAGATACATAAGACCAGGGAAGGTTATTTACTCAGAGATCTTGGTTCCACAAACGGTACTTTTGTAGGAGGTTTGAAGGTTAAAGAGGCGTACCTAACTACGGGAGCGCTTATAAAAGTGGGTAAAACAAAGATTAAATTTACACCTAAAGACGAAAAAATTGAGATTTTCCCCAGTAAAAAGACATCGTTCGGCGGAATTATGGGGAAAAGCCTTGAGATGAGGCGCATATTCGGGATTCTGGAAAAAATCGCGCAGACAAACGTTTCATGCGTCGTTACAGGTGAAACCGGAACAGGCAAGGAATTGATTGCCAAGGCCATTCACTCAAACTCAAGAAGAGAAAAAAAACCTTTTGTTGTTTTTGACTGCTCCGCCGTAGCAGAAACTTTAGTCGAGAGCGAGCTTTTCGGTCATGAAAAGGGTTCATTTACGGGCGCTACAACAACCAGGCAGGGAGCTTTTGAAGTTGCCAACTCGGGAACAATTTTTTTAGATGAAATAGGGGAGATGAATCTCGATCTTCAGCCCAAGCTTTTAAGGGCTTTGGAGCAGGGTGAGATTAAAAGGGTAGGCGCCGATAAGCCCAGATATGTAGATGTCAGGGTTGTGTGCGCTACAAACAGGGATTTAAGGGAAGAGGTCAAGAAGGGAAGATTCAGGGAAGATCTTTACTTTAGAATTTCCGTTGTTCAAATTAATATTCCCCCTCTAAGAAAGCGTATGGACGATCTTGAGCTCTTGGTAAGGCATTTTATTGAGCGCAATTTAAAGGGCGGCGAAGAGAACAAAAAAACCGTTACCGAGATAGATGAGGAGGCCATGAGGCTTCTGCATGATTACAGCTGGCCCGGTAACATAAGGGAGCTTAAAAACGCGGTAGACAGGGCTATTTCATTCTGTGAGGGCAATACGATAACAATCAAGGATTTACCCGAGTATTTAAGGGAGCGTTCCGTTATTACTGGAAGCCATCCCAAGGTTGACGGGGCATTGCCCTTTAAAGAAGCAAAGGAGAGATGGATTGAATCCTTTGAGAGAGATTATTTAATTGAGTTATTAAGAAAGAATAATCTTAATATTTCAAAGGCTGCAAAAGAGGCGGGGATAGACAGAAAGTCGGTCCAGAGGCTTCTTAAAAAATACAATTTGAATGTTAAAGACCTTTAGAGTAGAATTTTTTACAATAAAAAAGGCATCGCCAAACGGCAATGCCTTTTTTTATTTATGGTTTAAGTTTTTAGAACAATTTTCCTCTTACTTCAATAGTTTTGATTCTCTTCCATTTGTAGAATACGAAATTTCCTTCCTCAGGAGACTCGGGTAAAAGTATGTTTACCTGAAAATCAAGAGGATTATCGGGATCATCTTCAGGATTAAAGGATAAAATATCATATATGTAGAAATCACCGTCATTAACATGCAATCTTTGCCAGAGTTTCATCATATTTTCATTTGTATCAAGGCCTGTGGTTTTCAATCCTATCCAATTATTATCATAAATGTAGGAATACTCTTTGGTTCTGGAGTCATAAACTCTTAAATACTGCTCAAATTCACCCTGTGAAGGAGATTTTGCCTTGTCAAATGAATATCTGAAAGGTCCGCCGACTTCTAGTGGAGGTGGATTACCTGTGGGGTCACTGGGTCTTCTGTCCACCTGGTTTTTAACCTCAGCTTTACATCCATACTCTTCTTTTGTTTCTGAGCTTATACATGTTCCC
>CAYYBZ010000171.1:0-5289 GCA_964470285.1 uncultured Oligoflexia bacterium | reverse complement strand
TTATGCCGTGGGATCGGTTGCGTTTGAAATGATAACCGGAAGAAAAGTATTTGAAGCCAACAGCGATATAGAGCTTCAGGAAAAGGTTTTAAACGAAATTCCCCGGCCTCCGTCTTCATTTAATCCAGACGCAAGAGCGGCTGACGAGATAGTTTTAAGGGCATTAAGCAAGAACCCTGCCGAAAGGTATGCAAGCACGGTTGAGTTCGCTGCCGAACTTTGTGAAGCATTACCTTTCTCTGAAAAAGAGCAGGACAATCTTAAATTGATCTTGTGGGAATTTTTTGAATCCGATAAAAAGAATAATCACGAGATCATCCTGAACTCCCTGGAAAACTTTGAGGAATTTAAAAATTCTCAAACAGATGCACCTGTCAAAAATAAGACGGACAGCGAAGATGAAGAAGAAGCAGTAGAAAAAACAGAATTCATTACAAACGACTACAAACATTCTCAAACATCTTTCGTACCCAAAACGGATTCTAAACCCGAAATAATAACAGGGGATTCAAAAAAACCGGCTTTTAAAATCAAAACAAAAAAACTTACTCAGGATCAGCTGCACGAGATAAGAAAGGAAGAATACAAGGAAGCCCTTAATTCTGGAGACCTGCATAAAGATGAAAATATGACCTATATTCTTCCCTCCGATAAGATTGACACCGGAATAGCTCCCAAAGAACATATTGAGAAACCGGATGCCAAGAAAATACCGGATGAAAATTCAGAGCCTTCCCTAAAAATTGAAGAATCGGAAAAGTCCGAAAAATCCGAAAAATCTGACACATCAGGCAAATCAGACAGCGATATTTCGCTTTCCAGTGACCCTTCCATGCCGTTTGATATTTCTGAAGAAGGCAAACCCCTTCCTGTCCCGGAGAGTTCATTTGACTTTTCAGAAACCGAACTTAAAAAAGATAAATCCATACCGCTTGCCGATGAATCCAAAAATTTAAGCAATGATGAAAATAAAATAATCTACGAAACATCTTTACCCGGCAAACAGGAAATAAAACCTTCCGGCAAACTAAAACTTGAGCTTATAAAAACACAGATTGAAAAGGAAAAAGTAAAAGGTCCTATACCAAAAAGGATTCTTGTCTATATGGGGACGATGATAGCCGCCGCCATAGTTCTTATTCTGGCATTTAATTTATATACAAAAATCGCAGCAACAAATAATGACCATCGGGTAATGAACAAACTCAATCCTCATACTGTTTCAGTTATTATTTTTTCCGAAAAGCCCGATGAGAAGCAGAAACTAATATTTCAAAGAATACTTTCAACCAAACATGACAAGAAATATGACAATATTGCTCTTCTGGAAAACTTTTTCAAAAATGAATACGCACGTTACTCAAATGAGAAATTTGATTTTCTCGATTTTTCTTTCATCGGCCCTATAGTTGTTGATTCTCCGCCTCCGGCAAAAACAGGTCTTTTCGAAAATAAAAATATCATTAACTATTTCAAAGATACCGCGGATAAAGAACAGATTATGGTCGAAAAGGACTCTATCGTAGTTTTCCTATATTTTTACGGTAAAGAAGATGATGTTCTGACCGAATATCCGGTAATTTACCGGGGCCCCTTGGAGCCTAAGACCCAGATTCTGTTTCTTCCTCTGGTTAAGGAAGAAATAAATTCATCAATAATACTTCTGGCCAACCGAATTTTAGCCGTTTTCGGGGCAAGTGAGAAAGCGGACAGTGAAGGACATCCTGACTATCCGGACGGTCTTGCAGAGCCTAACAAAAATCCGATTTATCCGCAGCGGTACGCGGAAATTATGGCACGCTATATCCCTGAGAGTCGTAACTCCGTAAAAATAGCTAACTCGCTGAGCGAACAGAGAATAGGCCCAAAAACCGCCATGGAAGTAGGCTGGATCACCCGTAAAGAGTATAAAAAACTAATGAAAGAAAAGTAATTTACTCAAAATCAGGATTTCTGCGTTTTCTCGTGTAATTTAAGAAGCTTTTTATTCGATGTTTTTAAAAGTCTTTTTTTGAAGGAATCTTTTGATTCGCCTTCCTTAGACTTAAGCGAGCCGATCAGTTTATCAACCAGCTTCTTTTTATCTTCAAATTTTTCTTTAACTTCTTTTATAGGGTTTTTATGTTTTGCTGGCATTTTTATTTCCTCCGGGTAATTATACTTTAGTCAGTGTTTTAAAGAATTTCTTTAATTTTTCTTCAACCTTTGAGGGCATTTCGGTAAATCTTACTCCCATGCCTTTATCTTTATTTTCATCATCCCTGTTCATCCAGATAACCTTGGCCGGCAGAGAGAATTCACCCAGACCGAGCTTAGGATCGAGTATTATTTTAATCTCCGAACCTACCGGCAGTGGATCATCCATTCTTATAAAAACGCCTCCAAGGCTGATATCTTTTAATCTTTCTCCCCTGAAATTTTTATCGTCTTTCAGAATAATCCTGAGATTCTTTCCTTTAAACCGGGGATTGGTTCTTTTATTTTCGCCCTTAAACTCTGTCATAATTTTAAACCTTATATCAGAATCATTATTTTAATCAAAATCATAATCACAATCGGAATCATAATATTAATTAAAATCAGCTCGCGCACAAAAAAAAAGGCCGCATTCTCCCGAATGCGGCCTTTTTTACGAAAACAACTCTTTATCAGGTCTTATAATTTGCAACCAGAGTCCTAACTCCCAGTTTATCGAAATCTACTTCTATTTTTCCTTTTCTAAGGTTTGCAACAACCTTACCCTTACCAAAACAGGGATGCTCTATTAATTCCCCAATCTGATAAGTTTGATCCATCGAGTATTCTCTCTTTTCCGTAGCTTGAGCCATTAATATAACCCCTTAATAATAATGATTAAAACCCTTTTAGGAAGTATTATTTAGCGTATTTAGGACAAAAAGTCAACTCGTATTTCAAATTACAGATATAACATTATGATATCACTACATTATTTAGCACGCGGAATTATGCAAAAATGAAAATCATTGCTTTTTTAATGCCAGCAGTTCTGTTAATTCATTTTCGCTTTCTTTTAATTTCAAACTAAAAGTATTGAGCATTTCTCGGATTAATTTATATGAAACAAAGGGTTCTGACTGACATAATTCTTCGAATTCCTGCTTAGCCATTACAAATAGTATTGTATTGTCAGCTAGTGCAACGGCGGTTACCCTTCTCGGACCGGCTTCAAAAAGTGAGAGCTCTCCGAAAAAATCGCGCTTTTCTATTTTTGCTAAAAAGGCTTCTTTATTGCCCAGAACCTGGCTTCTTACTCCCACCTGACCGTCAACAAGAATGTAGAGCTTGTTGCCGTTATCGCCCTCTCTGAAAATTACGTCTCCTGCACGATATTCTTCCTCTTTTACGAAAGGGGCTAAAACAGCAATTTCTTTATAAGTGAAATTTCTGCAGATCTTATTCTGTTTAAGATGCTTGATTCTGGTCATGGCTAAAGCTACATTTTATACTTTCCAAACGCTTCAGGGGTCATACTTTCAAGGATATCGGTCCATTTATCTTTTTCAGACATCGAATCATCGGAACATTTGGTCAAATCAATTCTTCTTGCCTTAATTATAACATCTTCGGAAATCATTACCGGAGCATTAAACCTTAAAGCCAGGGCTATGGAATCCGAGGGCCTTGAATCAATTTCTAAAAACGTCCCGTCTGCCCTTCTAAGAAACAGAGTGGCAAAAAATGTCGAATCTTTAAGTTCTCTTATTTCAACTCTGTCTATAACTATGTCCAATCCTGAGATAACGTTGCACATTAAATCATGAGTCATAGGTCTTTCAGGTTTTATACCCTCTAACTGCATGGCTATTGCCGATGCTTCAAATATCCCTATCCATATGGGCAAAGAATATCTTGAATCCTTGTCCTTCATTATAAGAAAAGGCATTTTTGTAGCGGGATCGAGGGTTAAACTGGAAACGAACATTTCTACCATCATGAAATCACCTTACTTATCAAGCACCTTGCCGTAAAGGGAATTCTTTTTGCCTTCAACAATCTGTAATTTTATCAGTTTGCCGACCATATCACAATTCCCTTCGAAATTTACTATTTTATTTCCCCTGGTCCTGCCGAAAACCTGTCCCTGCCCTCTTTTAGACTCGCCTTCGGTAAGGACTTCCAGGACTTTTCCTTCAAGCTCTCTGTTTCTCTCATAGGTTATATCAGCTTGAAGCTTTTGAAGTCTGTCCAATCTTTCCTGGGCAGTTTTTTCATCAACAACGCTTTTATCTTCAATTGCTTTTGTTCCCGGTCTTTTTGAATATTTAAAAGAATAAGCGCCGTCAAATCTTATCTCTTTGACTAAATCGATTGTTGAATTGAAATCATCTTCAGTTTCATCCGGATAAGCTACAATTATGTCGGTTGTAATAGCTATATCAGGGCATTGCTTTTTCAACTTTTTAATAAGATTTATAAAACTCTTTGCCTTATATTTTCTGTTCATTTTTTCTAATATTTTGTCCGAACCTGACTGAACTGCCAGATGTATGTATTCACATAATTTAGGAAGTTTTCCGAATAAACCTATCAATTCATCCGATAAATCCTTTGGATGAGATGTCATGAATTTAATTCTTTCAAGACCATCTACATCATTAACCATCCTGAGCAGTTTGGAAAAACTTACATTAAAATCTGAAGTGTTACCGTATGAGTTTACATTCTGGCCGAGTAGCATAATTTCTCTAACACCTCTTTTTACAAGACGGGTAATTTCTTCGATGATATCCTGGGGCTTTCTTGATATTTCAGGTCCACGGACATAAGGAACAACACAATATGAACAGTAGTTGTTACAACCGTTCATTATCGTAACATTGGCTGTTACATGCTCAGAAAAACTATAATCTTTATTGGGAAGATCGGTAAAACTAAAATCATCTATGCCTTTTTCAGTTACATCGACAATTCTTTGTCCTTCAAATACTTTTGTTAGCAGATATGAAGCTGTCGGAATAACGTGAGTACCGAAAATGAGATCGATAGCATCATTTTCTTTTAAAAGATTAAATCCTCTTCTTTGCGCCATACATCCCGCAACGGCAATCTTTAAATTCGAATTTTTCTTTTTTAAATTTGCAAGCCTTCCTATTTTACTTATAACCTTTCTTTCGGCCTTTTCTCTAATCGAGCAAGTATTAAGAATAACCGCATCGGCCTCATTTTCATCTTCAACAATCGTATACGAATCAGCCAAAAGCTGCCTCTTTATACGATCGGAATCATGATCATTCATCTGACAGCCGAAAGTTTCTATATAGAACTTTT
>CAYYBZ010000170.1:0-5333 GCA_964470285.1 uncultured Oligoflexia bacterium | reverse complement strand
TGTTATGGGTTCTTCCCCCAAGATTTACTTCTCTTTCTATGTTCACTATCCCGGATTTACCCAGTGAAACGGTTGCTGTTATTCTTGAGGGTTTTCCGAATGTGTGATCTCCGAGTACGTAAACGGCAAGCCCGTTAATCTGCCCTACTTTTTTACCGGCCGAATCAATAAGAATAATCTTTTCGTCAATTAACTCCTTGATTTTGTTTTCGATAAGGTTAACCCGTTGAATCTTTTCATCAATAGCCTTATCCACATGTTTTTGAGATATAACCTTTTTGGAATCGGATGCCGCATAATAGTTTGCCTCTCTAATAAGATCGGCAACGTTGCTGAACATGGTAGATACTTTTGTCTGACTTCCGGCAAGTCTTACGGAAAATTCGATAATCCTTGCCACTCCGCTTTTATCAAAGGGTCTTAAATTGTCTTCTGTACATATTTTTTTGATGAAGGACGAGTAATGCTTTATGGCCCTGTCGCTGTTTTTAATGGTGTTGTCAAAATCCGCTTTGATTTTAAAAATCTTTTTAAAATCTTCGTCGTAATTGTAAAGCAAATGGTAGAGATAATCGTCTCCTACCATTACTACTTTGACATTAGTTTCAATGGGCTGGGGCTTAAGCGCACTGTTTGATAAAACATACATCGGTTCGTAATTCTGAATCTCAACACATCTGTTTTTAAGCGTTCTTTTAAGGGCCACCCATACTCCCGGTTCGATAAGAACGTCCATTGCGTTCAAAACCAGATATCCTCCGTTCGCCTTTAAAAAAGAACCGGCTTTTATTCTTGTGAAATCCGTCTGCATACCTCCGGATCTGTCGAATACACGCTCGATTGTACCGAAGAGGTTCTTATAGGTCGGGAAACCCTCAATTATTATGGGTCTGCCGGTTGTATCTGAATTGTCGACCAAAACGTTCACCCCGTATTTTGAGTAATCGCGGGGTTTTGAAGGTTGCATCGCAACAAGGGGGTTATCACCCTTAGAAGGTTTTTCAAGAAACTGCCAGATATTTTGGGTTAGATCGTTGAGAACATCGTCAAGATACTTGTTGATATTTTCGCTTTTATACTGTTTTCTTATTTCGGAAAGAGAGGTCTTTATCATAGGAAGAATTGCATCGGAATCCAGTTTATGAAGTTCTTGTTTTACCTGTTTCTCAAGTTTTCTTGTTCTTTGCAGAACCTTTTCAAGATCTTCGGATAAAACGGCGTACTTCTTTTTAAGGTTGTTTATCTGTTCCCGCGTAATTTTACCTTCTTTTGCTTTCTTATCAAGCTGGTCGAAATCAATGGGGTTGCCCTCAAAAACAGGCATTATGTCCGGTCTTGTGAAAGGACCCATCTGAATCTGAATGAGAACAAAG
The DNA here is from genome assembly GCA_964470285.1 of uncultured Oligoflexia bacterium. Lineage (GTDB taxonomy): Bacteria > Bdellovibrionota_G > CAYYBZ01 > CAYYBZ01 > CAYYBZ01 > CAYYBZ01. The sequence goes on along the minus strand of CAYYBZ010000170.1, from coordinate 3,960 downwards.
TTTTCCTTTTTAACCTTGTTCTCGAATCTTGTAATTATTTCCTTTTCGTGGTTTCTGAAGCTTTCAATTATGCTTTTCCGTTTTGACTGATAATCGTCGCTTTCAAGCAGCGCGGGAATTGTCTTTTTCAAAGAATCTATTAAATCTTCCATGTCCTTGGCGAGTTTTCTTCCGGTTCCGGACCTGGTTGTAAAAGTGTTGGGAGCGTCGGGATTCTTAAAGTTATGTACGTAGAGAATGTCATCAGGTACGAATTTTCTTTTACCCTGAATGCCGTGAAGAAGTGATTTTATAGTTGTTTTACGTCCGGTTCCGACAAGCCCTGTAATAAAAATGTTGTATCCAATACTCTCAATATCAAGACCGATTTTTATTGCTTTTAAGGCTCTATCCTGTCCTATGATTTTATCAAGCGGTTTAAGTTCGTCGGTAGTCCTGAATTTCATGCTACTTTGAGGGCATGTCCATCTCAGTTTGTTTAAAGGAACTTCTTTAAATTTTAATCGCGGCATGGGTTTTCCTTTGGAAAAAGTGTATTTAACTTACTTTAAAATTATAATCCAACGACAGTAGATTAGCAATTTTTGGAATTAATATATTTTTGAGCGCGTATCTCTAAAATTTAACAGCTGAAGCATGTTTTCCATATTTAGCTTTGATTTTTTCGTGATGCTGTTCCCTGAAGTAGTTGCAGTCGGGTGTGAAGCCGTGAATGCTGCCCGAATGATAAAAGGCCGAGGCCCTGCAATTTGCGTTACAGAAATATTTGTAATTGCATTTCGAACACTCTTCGATTGAATCGAGAGATTTATTGTCGACCTCTCTGAATTGTTTCATGACCGGTGAGTTTTGCCATATATCAATGAGGGTTTTTTCCTTTAAAGAACCTGCGGGCATTTCCCACAGTGCTGAGCAGGGAATTACCTGACCGTCTGCGCGTATTCCCATTGTAGTTCTGGCGGCACCGCAAAGACCGATTTTAGCCGCTCTTTGACCCTTTTTATTTTTCATTTTCTTGAAATTTTCATTTTTAAAATAACCGTCAATTAAAGCTCCACCGGCATAACCTGGAAACTTATCAATTAATTCTTTAGCGATTTCGTTGCCCATCAGGTAGTCCTCTTCTGAGGGGCCTATGTCTTCCTGAAAGCATCTTGCCTGCCCGCCGTAAAAAACAGGTACAAATACAATATTCGATATTCCGATTTCCTTTGCCAGAGATGCTATATTTGTCAGATCACGTAAGTTATATCTGTTTACAACGGCTTCTGCCAAAACATGCATCCCTTCAGATATAAGCTTCTGTACTCCCTTGAGCGTTTTTTCAAAGGACCCGGCACCCCTGAGTTTGTCATGAACTTCCGGGCATGAACCGTCGATGCTTGTGCATAATCCGATCGGATAAACTTTTTTAAGTTCTTTTACTACATCGTCCGTAATAAGAGTGCAGTTTGTATTCATTGAGACACTGAAAGGTTTTTTCTTTAAGACATGAAGTATGTGCCAAATCTCTTTCCTTAAAAGCGGCTCTCCTCCGAAAACCTGTATCTGGAAAACTTTAGCCGCTTCAAGCTGGTCGATTATTCCGAGTATTTCTTTATAGGTAAGTTCTTCACCGTATCCGCCCACTTCAGTGCAGCAGTGCTTGCAACTCAAGTTACAGCGGTTTGTAATGGCAAAACACACCTGATTGGGAGCTGATAAATATCTGTTGGAAAAAACCAAAATCTTATTCCTTTAAATGGGTCAGATATAAGTATCAATTTTTACTGGCTAAAGTCAAGATTCCAGGAATAAGGAAATTGTCTGTTTTTAAACTTTTTTAAATGAAAATCCTGTGGCCTAATTTTGTTTGCCAAATTTTTAAACCGGTGCTAAATACCCGATATGAGAAGAAGATATCTCGTAATAATTCCCACTTACAATGAAGTTCAAAGAATATCGGTACTTATAAGATCGGTATTGAAGGTCGATAACCGTCTGGATGTATTAATAGTTGATGATTCTTCTCCTGACGGAACCGCTCAGGTTGTAAGAACTGAATTCCTCAGCGATCAAAGAGTATTTCTTAATGTGCGAAAAAAGAGAATGGGGATGGGGTCGGCATATATACACGGTTTTAAACATGCGATTAAGAACGATTACTGCGCGGCAATACAAATGGATGCCGATTTTTCTCATAAACCCGAAAGTCTGCCTGAATTTTTGCATGCAATACCGGAGGCGGATCTTGTTATAGGCTCGAGATATGTCCGTGACGGAGGAGTGGTAAACTGGAGCGGGACAAAAAGATTTTATGCTTCGCTGGGACAGCTATTTTCAAGATTGGCAGTGGGAATACCCGCAAGAGATTTAACTTCGGGATTTAAATGCATTAATACGGAAATACTAAAAAAGATAAATCTTGAATACCTTGAATCCGACGGTTTTTATTTTCAGATTGAAATGAATTTTTTAATAAAAAAACTGGGAGGTCGGATAAAGGAAATACCTATTATGTTTGAGGATACAAGAGCCGGGCAGTCAAAGCTTTCATCGGGGCAATCACTTAAAGTCTTTATGCGCCTGCCGGGTTTGAGGGCTAAGGGTAAAGATCACCCGGCCTTAAAAAATCAATAGACCATGTAATCCCGTTAATTTATGGAGCTAATTTTTTCTTCAAATGAGGAATTAACCCGCCGTCGGTTATAATTTCTCTGACTGATTCGGGAAGGGGAGGGAACTTAAAACTTTTATCTCCTTTAAGGATAATGCCCTTTTCCACATCAACCGATATTTCATCTCCCTTTTCAATTTTTTCCTGGCAATCGCCGTTGACGATAACCAGCAAACCTTCGTTAATAGCGTTTCGGAAAAATATTCTTGAGAAAGAAGGGGCAATGATTGCTGAAACGCCTGCATATTTCAAAGAAGTGGCCGCCTGTTCCCTTGATGAACCGCATCCGAAATTCTTTCCCGCTACTATTATGTCGCCATTTTTAACATTCTTTGCAAAATCCGGATCGAGATCTTCAAGTGCATGCTTTGCCATCTCATTTTTATCAGCAATAGTGTAAGTGTATTTGCCCGGAAAAATTACATCCGTGTTTACATCATCACCGTATTTCCAAACCTTACCTTTAATCATTTGGAACCTCTCTGGGATCTGTTACTAGACCGCGTAAAGCTGAAATTGCTACCGTTGCGGGAGAAGCCAGGTAGACGAAGGCTTCCTTGCATCCCATTCTTCCTTTGAAATTTCTGTTCGAAGTTGAAAGGCATATCTCCCCTGGTGCCAATACTCCCTGATGAGCACCTAGGCAGGGGCCGCAGCCCGGATTCATTATAACCGCTCCGGAATCAGCAAGTACTTTAAGGGTTCCGTTTTCCAGGGCCTCTTTGTAAACTTCCATAGAGGCGGGGAAAACAAGCATTCTTATTTTAGAACTGATCTTTTTGCCTTTAAGTATTTTTGCGGCAATTTCCAAATCATCGAGTCTTCCGTTAGTGCAGGTTCCTAAAAGTGCCTGATGAAATTCCATTCCTGCCGCAAAGTCAACAGGTTTAACGTTATCAACCGTATGCGGGTAAGCAATTTTAGGGATGATTTTAGTTAAATCGTATTTTAAAACCTGCTCATATTTTGCATCTTTATCAGGAAAAACTTCTTTATAATCCTCATCGGTTTTCATAACTAACCATTCTCTTAAAACAGGATCAGGAGGGAAATACGCGTTTTTTGCACCCATTTCTGCGGACAGATTAGCTAAAGTAATTCTTTCGGAAACAGATATTTTTGTCAGAGCTTCTCCTGAAAACTCAACAGATTTATAAAGGGCGCCGTCTGCTCCTATTTCACCTATTATATGAAGGGCCAGATCTTTGGCACTTACACCAGGCAGAAATTTTCCCGTTAACTCAATCCGAATTGAGCGGGGTACCATTAACCAGAGTTCTCCGGTTGCCCATATAGCAGCCATT
>CAYYBZ010000169.1:0-5359 GCA_964470285.1 uncultured Oligoflexia bacterium | reverse complement strand
TTTGAATTCGGAAGGAACGTTTACATTTAGCAGAATTCCGTCAGGAAGCGGATTATTAAAAACATATTTTGTGACTCTAACGGCAAAATTTGCCGCGTGTTCATAGTCATTTTTCTTTAAGTGACAGCCTGTAAGTGAAACAGAAACAGCGGGCAAATTGCTTAATACTGCTTCCATCGCAGCCGCTACTGTTCCTGAATATAAAATATCATCACCAAGGTTTGCTCCGTTGTTTATTCCGGAGACTACAATATCCGGCAGGGAATCCTTCATAATATGGCTGACTGCAACGTTTATACAGTCAGAAGGAGTTCCGTCTACTGTATATGTGTTTTTACATATTTCGTTTATTCTAAGGGGCCTTTGTATGGAAAGGGCATGTGAAACCGTACTTCTTTCTCTGTCAGGGGCAACAACAGTAACTTCTCCAAGTTCTCTTAGCTTTTCACTTAAAACAGCTATTCCGGGTGCGCCGAATCCGTCATCATTTGAGATTAAAATCCTTTTCATATTAACAGGATACAGACAAACACGCTTCGTGTCAATTTGTGGCATGCTTAATCTGAAAAAATTCTTAAGTTACAGGTAGCAATTTTTTTCTTTCCATAACGGCAATTCACAGAGGACCTGTTACCTATTAGAAATGGCTGGCCTTTTAATATTTTTGCCTTTGTTATTTTATTATGCTAGAAATTAATACACTTATGGCTGACGAAAGACGTAGAAAAGCAAGAAGAAGCTCAGAAAGAAAACAGGTAAAAATACCGATTGAAGATGTAACTCCTGTTCATGTTTTTACCGAAAGTCAGATAATAAACATATCAAAAGGCGGATTATTCATAAGCACACCCAGACCCCTTCCTACAGACAAAGAGATTGAAATTGAGTTTGTGCTTCCTAGGGTATCTAAAAGAATAAGGGCAAAGGGTTTGGTAAAATGGAAGATTGAAAATGTTGAGCGCTCTGACGGTAAACCCGGGATAGTACCAGGGATGGGCGTTAAATTCATAAAAATATCAAAAGATGACCTTAAAAAAATTAACAGTTACATTAAGAAATAATTTCATAAGTACGGTTATCATACTTTTTATGTCCGCATTCCGAACCTTTTCTAACCGCATATTTCCTAACTTTTCATTTTGATGAAGATTTCTTAAAGGCATGCATTTTGCTCCATTCAATCTGCATGAACCATAAAAAAAAGAAACTTCCGATCAAAGGCCAGAATATTATTGAATTTGCGGTGATTATTCCCGCTTTACTTGTTCTTTTACTTTGCTCTGTTCAACTTGTGTTTTTGATTAATGCCCATGTCGCGGTTAAATTTGCTGCCTACAACGCCGCCCGAAGCTTAATCGTAAATATTAATCGTCTTAATTCTGAAGATATCACAGAGAAAATGAAAAAAAGCGCTGCTTTAAGCCTGATTGAAGTTTCTCCATCTTTTAGTCTTTTAGATTTTCCCAAAGACAGGTCTGCCGGAAAAACCTTAAGAACTTTAACCGCTTTATCCGGTCTTTCACTTTTAAGCAAAGCATCGTCATTGAAAACACCACAAAGATATTTATATGCAGATAAATTCACAAAAGTATCTTTAGAATCTCCCGATAATTACGCAATAATAAAAAGGGGCACACCCGTTAAGATTAAAGTCGAATATTCTTTTAACTTAAATATACCAATAGCTAAAGACATTTTTTACGGATTTATCAAAGATGATTCCAAACGATTATTACCTATGTTATCCGGGTCATCTAAAACGATTCAAATAAAAAAAACTGTGATTATGCAGTCAGAAAATTGATATATGAATAAATTTAAGAAATCAAGATTATCGAGTTATAAAGAAACCGGTCAGACAATTTTTATGGGGCTGATGTTTTCTTTATTGCTGATAAGCATTATTTCATACGGCATTTATAAAACATCGGGAATGTATAATAAAATCAACGTTCAAAACATTTCAGATAGTGCCGCGTATTCGGGCGCGGTAATACAGGCAAAGATTCTTAATGCAATATCAGCACTTAACCAGGGGATAGTCTTTATAACAAATCTTGTAGTAACCGTAGTTGTTATCTGGTTAGCTTTAAAAGCCTGTTGCGCACTTTGCTTTATCGGTTTTTGCTATTGCGCACCTATTGAGAGAACCTATTCACGGCTTGCAAAACCCTTTTTGAAACTTGCTCACAAGATATCCTGGGCAATGTCAGATATTCAGGATTTTCTTATGGAAAAGGGTAAATGGCTTGTAATTGAAGAAATTAAACGTGTTGCAAAGCTTAACGGGGCAAAAAGTATTTTTACTTATCCTGAGCTTCCCATTGCCGGTTTACCAGATTCCATGAAATTTAAATTTAATCTTATCAGGGCAAATAAGGCCAAAGAACTTTCAAAATCTTCAATGTCCGAAGATGCAATAAGATTTTCAACCGAAGAACCTGATAAAATAATGACCTGCTATGTAAAGAAGTGGGCCTCTTACGAATATGAAAAAGCATTTGGTTATTACTATAAATCCGGACCAAAAAGCCACATCGACTGGATATACGTCAGTAAAGATAATAATAACCATAAAACTTTTTCTGAACCTAAAGGCCGATCAATATCTTACGGTAAAGGTAAATCAAAATTATTATTCTCATTTGAGTCTGCAAAAACGGTAAAATGTCAGAAAATATCAAAAATTCTAACAAAGGGTTATAAGCTGCCCAGTCCTCTTATTCTTAATCCCGATTTTAAAGAGAAACAAAAAATACTGGTTTATATAAAAGCTAAATCTTTGGAAAATGTAACTGCTTTAAAAAGATTTAAGGAGACTGATAAAAGTTTTAGTGCATTAGCGCAATCTGAACCATTTGGTTCAACTATGTTCGATATGGAATGGCAGGCACGTCTCGAAAGAATCACTCTTCTTAGCAATCTTACGCATTATGTGCCTTTTTTAAAATCTTTTTCAGGGGAACTTATCAACCATTAAGTTATTAATTGATGTATAATAATTTAAGAAGAGTTAGATCTCAGGCCATGATTGAATCTATTTTTATATTAACCCTACTGTCAATATTCCTAATCGGAACTTATTTAATCGGAAAACTAATTCTTATAAAAACCACTCAGGTAACTTTAAACCGAAATAACGCGTTTAATAGTACCTATCTTGAAAACAATAAACCTTTAAACACTTTAACCAAGAATCAAGCATATGAAATAGATGCAACCTATAAATATAGCAATGAAAGTGCCAATTCAACAGACGATTACAATTCTTACGGGCTGTTTAGTAAAGTTCTTAATTTGATGAGTAACACTGAAAAATATGAAACTACTTCCAAAACAGATATTGAAAAAGAACTGAGCGATTTAATTAAATATGGTAAACCCCGATTAAGCAGTTCAACTAAATTGTTTATGGACAAGGGAACATTTTACAAAAGCGGTGAGCTTAAAGCTGCCCTTTACAGTATAGCTTTCGCAAAAGCTCTTGTTTCCGGTAAAACAAAGTTGGAATCTTTAGGTAAGGACCTTCTTGAAACATCCAGAGACTTCCGCGAAAAAGAAGACATATTTGTTAAATAAGGCTTAAAACCATGAATTTCAAGAATATCATACTCCTTTCAGTCTTGTCGGGATTTCTGGCAATTTTCTTCTTTAAGGAACATATTAATAAGCAAAATCATATAATTAATCAAACATACAAGCCAAAACGTGTCATAGTAGCGGATAAAATCTTAAAATCCGGTGAAAGGATAACATTCGATAATATTGCTGTTAGGGATTTCCCCACAAATTTTATTACAGAAGGAATGATTTTTGAAGAAGATGCTTCCTATGTTGAAAATCTTAAATTAAAAACAGACATAAATCCCGGTGAGGTAATTTTGAAAAGTCAGCTTTATACAAATAACAGCAATGAGTTGTTAGGATACACTGTGAAAAAAAACTCAAGGCTGGTCCCTATTAAAACCGAGTCACCTGAAATATTAACTTCCGGTATAAAAAACTCTGAAAAAGTTGATGTGCTTTCAACTTTCTCCGGAAAGAATAATATTTCCTACACTAAAACCATTTTACAAAACATTGAAATCAGAAAAATCAATAATTTGGATATTAATAGTTCGGATTCATATTTTTTAATACTTTCACCTGTTCAATCAGAGATATACACACATGCAAGTTCAAAAGGCTCGATAAGTTTAATAGTCAGGAATCCAAAAGATACTAACCTTGCAAATCTGCCTGCAGTAAACGATAACAACTATTCATTGGGAGAAAAATTCATTAAAAAAGAAAAAAAACTTAATCCGATCGAAATCATTAAATCTTCAATTACGTACTAAGGCATTAAAATTAAAAAATTAATTTTAAGCAGTACTTGACAAAAACACGGCCCTAAAATAACATTTCAAGCATGGCCTATAGTTTTGAATGCGGTTCTTGTCATGCAATTTACAAGCTTGATGAAAGCCAGATAACCCAAAAAGGAGTTAAGATAACCTGCCCCAAATGTCTTAACTACTTTATCTTAAAAAAAGGTTCGGTTACAGGACCGACGCTTGATGCAGCCTATATTGAATACGTTATTGACGACGGAATGCAGGACAAGACAACTAAAAGGCCTCCTCCGCAGGCCCCTACCGGATTTGAAGCCGGCGAAAAAACAGAAAAAATCATAACCAGTGACCAAACCGAAAAAATACATATAGGACCTTCGATTAACGCACAAAAAACCGTTTCAAAACCCAAACGCATACCCTCACATGTTAAAGAACCGGTAAGTGACGACCCATATCCTGTTTTAAAAGAAGAAAAGAAAAAAAGAAACAAGGCTCTGCCCTATCTGGTTGCAATTTTCTTCATAATTATAGTTATTTTCCTTACTTTCAAACTGCTTTAGGTAAGATAATTTCCGGAAAAACAGGCATCACAGAAGATTTCTCTTTTACTTCCTACAGCCTTGTAAAGTGCATCAATGGTTAAATAATTAAGAGAATCGGCGCATATGAACTTTTTTATCTGTTCAACAGACTTACTCGAGGCTATCAATTCTTCTTTGGTAGGAGTATCAATCCCGTAATAGCAAGGACCTGTAGTAGGAGGAGCGCTGATTATTACATGAACTTCTTTGGCGCCCGCATCCCTTAACATCTTTACAATTTTTTTGCTTGTTGTACCGCGAACTATTGAGTCATCAACTACAATAAGTTTTTTACCGGAAACAAAACTCTTAACAGGATTTAGTTTTACCTTTACACCGAAATTTCTTATCGATTGCCTCGGTTCAATAAATGTTCTTCCCACATAATGATTCCTTACCAAGGCTATTTCAAAGGGTATGCCGGATGCTTCCGAGTAGCCC
>CAYYBZ010000168.1:0-5385 GCA_964470285.1 uncultured Oligoflexia bacterium | reverse complement strand
ATATCGACATGATCTGGTCTGTATTTTATTTCGTAAAGAAGCTCGCAAAGCGCTCTGCCGAGACTGTAAATTGTTAGAATAGTATCAACGGCTTCCCTGTCCGAATAAGGAACTGAAGCGCATCTGGTTTTTCTGGCCGATTCAAGATACGAGTGAATCAAATGGCCGGAAACAGTTTCATACCACTTTTCAGCCAAATCTTCATTTGCTCCGGAGTTTTCTTCAGTTTCTAAAGCTGCGATACATGATGCATAATTAAACGATCTTAAAAGCGTACTTAAATCTTTCAGCGGGCTAAATTTAATATATTCTTTTTTACAAGGCTCAATCAAGAAATTTTCAAATCCAACTATGAAAATATTGTCATTTTTCTTCAAGACTTTTTTTAGGTCAATATTTCCATGAATTCTTGTTCTTTCCCCTCTCTCTTTAAGCTTTCGTGCCATCTCAAAAATTTTCTTAATAACATCTACAGTAACGTTCATCTTCCCAAGCTTTTGTGATTTTTCCGGATATTTTAGGACATGTTTCTGGGCCCCGTCCACCGCAACCTTAGCTAAATTAAAGAATGAATCTTCCCAGGTATCCAGAAAAGTTTCATTCATTTTTTCAGGTCTGAACCTTGGATGAGACTTGTCTTTTCTCAAAGTGGAATGCATAAGTGCAAGTGTTCTTGCCAGTCTATCTATTAGGCCCAGAAAATCTTTACTGACTTCCTTGGCATTTTTGTTTCTGATATAAGTCTTTGCATTTTTCAGGGATGATTCAAACATATCAGAATCATGCTCTATCTCTGAGAATTTTATCCCGACCGTGCTTGGTTCTCCTTTCCTGCAAACATAATTTATGCATCCTTCTATCCGGCGCGTATATTCGAATCCGTTCTGTATTAAAAAATCCCCGATTTCATACTCAACATTAATTCCCTGCTCAAGATTTCTTTTTATCTTGTAAATGCTTTTAGTCATGCATCTGGCAAAGCTATGTCTCAGATCGCATTCTAAGGGTTCGTATAAATATTGCTTTTTATGAGGTAAGTTTTCGAATGCCAGAGATCCGCTCTGTCCCCTTAAAACAATATTTGAAGAAATACTTTCTGTAAGGAAACCGATAAAAGACGGATAAGAGATTCCGTCGATCGCGTAGAAAAAACCTTCTTTGGTGCGTATTCGCATCATGGCCCGTTTTTCAAATTCCCTTTCCTTGGTATATACAAAAGGCAGGAAATAATTCTCTTTAGTTTTGTCTTTATATTTAATCTCGACAAAGAATATAGAAAGAGGAATTCTGTCTCTTAAAGTCGTCTTTATTGAGAAGGATTCATTTTCCTTTATTTTGGAAATATTTCTGCCATGAGTCCAAAGCCAGTTGTTTTTAAGCAACTCCTTATGATCCAGAGAAGAAATAAATTTTTGGTTAGCTTCTCGGTCCTTTAAAAATTCTTCTATTGTGCCGTCTTTATAGTTGAAAGTTTTCATTTTTCAATTATTGTTTATCTTCCGATTGCATTAAATAAAGTAGTGATTTTTAACATTTATTCATTAAACTGCAACCAAAATAATTAATTTGACCCGTTTTTTTATCTAGGTTTATTGAACAAAACATGCATAATTACATGGACTTATTTATTTTAATGATAATTTTTTACAAGCCATCAAAAACTTAAAAGGATTTTATATGGGAGAATATCATGAAACGGTTTTATCCGAATCAACAATGTTAACAATTTTCCTCGATCACTTGGAAAAAATACTGGGGGTAATAGGTTCCTGGATATGGGGCTATCCTCTCATGATATTACTTCTAGGTACCGGAATATTTCTTACGGTAAGACTAAAAGGACTTCAGTTTACAAATCTTTTTCATGCCCTCTGGCTTGCACTTATAAAGAGAAAGGAAAAAGGTGAAGCCGCGGGAGATATAACTCACTTTCAGGCTCTTATGACGGCTTTGGCGGCAACAGTAGGTGTCGGAAACATCGCCGGAGTCGCCACTGCCATAGCATCGGGAGGACCGGGTGCTTTATTCTGGATGTGGATAACCGGTCTTTTTGGAATGGCTACAAAATACTCAGAAGCTGTTTTAGCAGTCAAATACAGGGAAACCGATTCAAAAGGGAATATGTCAGGCGGTCCGATGTATTATATTTCAAAAGGCCTTAATCAAAAATGGCTTGGAGTTTTATTCGCAATTTTTGCTTCAATTGCCGCCTTTGGAATCGGAAACATGGTTCAGTCTAATTCTGTTGCTGATACGCTTAATCATACATTTAAAATCCCCTTCTGGATAACAGGAGTTGCGCTTTGCATTTTAACAGCGCTGGTTATTCTTGGAGGTATTAAAAGTATAGGTAAGGTTACGGGAACTGTAATCCCTTTCATGATTGTTTTTTATATGGGAGGTGCACTTTTAATTATTTTCCTTAATATAGAAGAAGTTCCTGCCGTAATCAGAATGGTTTTTGAAAAGGCCTTTACACCTCAGGGCGCGGCCGGCGGGTTTTTAGGCGTGACGGTTCAACAAACCATTAGATTCGGACTGGCAAGAGGCCTTTTTTCCAACGAAAGCGGCTTGGGCAGCTCACCAATAGCGGCAGCAGCTGCTAAAACCAAAGACCCGGCAACTCAGGCTTTAGTTTCGATGACTCAAACATTTATTGATACGATAATAGTCTGTTCTCTTACAGGTTTTGCAATTCTTTCATCCGGTCTTTGGAAAGCGGGCCTTACCGGAGCAGAACTTACAACAGCAGCCTTCAGCAAAGGACTGCCCGGGCAATGGGGCGGATACATAGTTTCTGTAGGAATAGTATTCTTTGCCTATTCGACACTTCTGGGATGGAGTTATTACGGAGAGAAATCCATTCAATATCTCTTGGGAGATAAATCCGTAATGCCTTATCGCATTCTTTTCTGTCTTTTCATTTTCATCGGGGCGGTTGTTAAGCTGAATATTGTCTGGTCATTTTCAGATATCGCCAACGGTTTAATGGCTCTTCCAAACCTTATCGGGCTACTTCTTTTGTCACCTGTAATAGTTTCAGAAACAAGGCGTTACCTGAAAGAACGCAAATCTTAATACAATGCCTTGTTTTCTAAATCGTTTCCGAATAAAATTGTTGAGTTTAAAAACTGCTCAAGACTTATACAACTGTCGGACATTTTCATTAGTTCGTAAACGACACTGAATCCCAAAGAATCTTATGCTTCATAATTTGTAGGCATTACTCCTGTTTTGACTAAAACGTTAAGTATTATGATGCAAATAAATTTCTTCATTTTCATCTCAATTTACGGTAATTATCCCTTTTCCTTTTTTATCGGCACTTCCGATAACCACGGCCTTAATCCCTTTACTTTTAAGACTGCCAATAAATTCTTCAACTTTGTTTTCCGGCATTGATATTAATAACCCGCCGGCAGGTTGGGCATCTGCTAATATTAATTTCGTTAAATCATCAATTTTACCGTTCCATTTCACATTATCGGAAACATGTTTAAGATTGGTTTTTGTGCCACCGGGAACGTTTTCCATCCGGGCATATTTCAAAACCCCCTCAATAACCGGAACATGCTTCGAATTTAACAGAATATCCATTTTACTTGCCCTTGCCATTTCATGACTGTGGCCTAAAAGACCGAAACCGGTTATGTCGGTGCATGCATTTGCTCTGCATTCAATCATAAGCTTAGCGGATATTTCGTTGAGTTCTGACATGATTTCAGTCATCAGATGAAGTGTTTTCTCATCAAGCATTCCCCTTTTCAATGCAGTGCTGAGTATTCCCGTTCCCAACGGTTTTGTAAGAACAAGTGCATCTCCCAATTTTGCTCCGGCATTGGTGATAATCCTATCCGGATGAACCCGTCCTGTAACCGCAAGTCCGAATTTCGGCTCATTGTCCTCAATTGTATGTCCACCGATAATTTCGATTCCCGCTTCCTTAGCCTTTTCATTTGCACCTTCAAGAATCCTTTCAAGCACACTTAAATCAAGCCTTTTACAGGGAAAAGCTGTAACATTAAGAGCAAAGAGAGGCTTTGCTCCCATTGCATAAATATCGCTTAGAGCATTCGCTGTAGCTATTTTCCCAAAATCATAGGGATCGTCGACAACAGGTGTGAAAAAATCAACGCTTTGAACTATCGCCGTATCATCGGATATTTTATAAACAGCGGCGTCGTCGGATTTTTCTTTACCGACAAGAATGTTTTTTCCTTTTGAACGGGGAAGATTACTTAAAATCCGTTCAAGTTCTTTCGGAGGTACCTTACAGGCACACCCGAGTCCGTGAGTGTATGAAGTAAGCCTGACACCAACTTTTTCATCCCCCTTAAAAGAAACATCCTGACCTTTGAGGCTATAAACAGTCCGGGTTATCATTTCAACGGCCCTGTCAATCTCATCAGAACCGGTTTCTCTTCCAACAGAAAATCTCACTGTGGAAAATCCCCGCTCATTTGCCAGTCCGATTGCCCTTATAACGTGAGAGACTTCCTCATCTTCATAGTGACAGGCAGCTCCGGGCGAAGCAGCTATGTCGGTAAGTTCTGAAAGTAATGTGTTTGAATTTAATCCGGAAAAGCTCAATGAAACTGTATTGGGAAGCCTTTTTTTCGCATGTCCGTTTAATTCAATTCCGTTTATTTTATTTTTCAGTCCTTCATGCAGCCTATCGCGCATCTCGGTCATGTGAGTAAAGTTTTTATCAAAATCACGCTTTGCTATTTCGCAGGCTTTGCCCATTGCAACTATATATGGAACATTTTCCGTACCCGCCCTTCTGTCTGATTCATGGCCTGCACCGTGTACAAATTTTTCAATCTCTAAACCTCTTCTGATAATCAAAGCTCCTATTCCTTTAGGAGCGTACATTTTGTGACCTGCGATACTTAAAAAATCAATCCCTGATTCTTTAAAATTAATTTTCACTTTACCAGCGGATTGGGCGGCATCGCAATGAACCGCCGCATTGTATTTCTTGGCAATTCGGGCAACCTCTTTTATTGGCTGTATCGTTCCGATTTCATTATTAGAATGCATTACTGAAATCAGGCTGGTTTTCTTACTGATCGTTTTTTCCAGTTGCGATAAATCTATAAAACCCCACTGATCTACGTTAATATAGCTTGCATTGAATCCCTTCTTTTCCAGCCACGAAAAAACTTCTAAAACAGCAGGATGTTCTATTTTTGATGTAATAATATGTCTTCTTTCCCCGTTACCTGAAAGTACGGCCCCTTTAATGGCGTGATTGTTTGATTCGGACCCCCCGCTTGTAAAGACAATTTCATCCGGTTCACAGTTAAGCAAATCAGCCACTTTTTCCCTGGCTGAAGCTACCGCCTTTCTACTCCTGGTTCCGAAAACGTGATCGCTTGAAGG
>CAYYBZ010000167.1:0-5392 GCA_964470285.1 uncultured Oligoflexia bacterium | reverse complement strand
GTTACAAGGGTAAGTCGCAGTAAATCGCTGCGCTCATAACTGCGACTAAGCGTCCTGCCCCTCGAACAGATAAAACATCCAAACCAAACCGTATTATTAGTTGTTTTATCCGCGTCGGCGGTGCATCCGTCTTCGCTCGCTTTTGCAAAAATTACATTTCAAATCTACTTTGTTCTAACTTGTCAGCTCACACTCCAAAGATAGAGCTCCGCCGGACATGAAAATTGAAGAAGAATACCATCTCGGGGCAGTCCTTAGCTTCGCCATCCGGCGAAGCTAAGCCTCTGCAATGTTAACCTGTTGTAAGATTGCGATGGTTGAGCGCACAAAAAGACTGATAATTTAACCATGAAATATCGGTTGACAGTGCAGAGATTTCAAGGCAACATGTACGATATGATAAATAGAAAAATGCATATTGAACAAATCGAAGATCGCATGAGGAGCAACAAGGTTGTTGCAATTATAGGAGCCAGGCAAGTCGGGAAAACCACCTTGGCTCGACAAATAATCAAGCGGTATAAAGGGAGCTCATCATTTTTCGATCTTGAAAATCCTTCTGATTTGTCACGCTTAGCAGATCCTATGCTTGCGCTTGAAGCAGAAAAAGGTTTAGTCGTTATTGATGAAATACAAAGAAAAGCTGATTTATTCCCGGTCCTTAGAGTCCTGGCTGATAAAGTAGGTGCTAAGAGACGATTTTTAATTTTGGGTAGTGCTTCTCCTGATTTGCTAAGGCAAAGCTCTGAATCTTTAGCTGGACGCATTAATTATTATGAACTTGGAGGTTTTGATCTAGGTGAAATTGGTATAAGCAATATTAAGAAGTTGTGGATTAGGGGAGGGTTCCCACGTGCGTTCCTAGCTAGAACAGAAGAAAAAAGTAATGAATGGAGAAGGCAATTCATTACAACTTTTTTAGAGCGCGACATACCGCAGCTTGGGTTTAACATTCCCGCAGCCTCGCTTCGTAAATTTTGGACAATGCTTGCTCACTATCATGGCCAGATTTGGAATGCTTCAGAATTCGGTCGTTCATTTGGTATCTCGGACACAACAGTAACTCGCTATCTGGATTTATTAACGTCGGCTTATGTAGTTTTGCAGCTTAGACCCTGGCAGGAGAATATAAAAAAGCGTCAGGTCAAATCCCCTAAAGTCTATATCTCAGATAGCGGTATTTTACATACTTTGCTTAATCTTGATAGCGCAAAGGAGCTGGAATTCTATCCGAAAGTTGGAAGTTCATGGGAAGGGTTTCTTATAAGAGAAGTCATACGAAGACTAAAAGCCAGATCGGAAGAGTGTTATTTTTGGGCAACACACGGCGGAGCGGAACTTGATTTATTAATTGTTCGCGGTCGAAAAAGAATAGGATATGAATTTAAGAGAACACTTTCACCTAAAATAACTTCCTCTATGAGATCTGCTCTCGAAACGCTAAGATTAGAACGAATAGAAGTTATTTATGCCGGGGAACATACATACTTGATGGATAAAAAGATTAGGGCAATTCCGGCATCGAAACTTACAAAACTGATCAAGCCGCTTTGAATTCATGGAGCCCGCTTGCGCGAGCCCGCTTCGCAGTATTGCTTTTTTGGGGGGGGGGCGCAAATTTTTAAAGAGTCATAAAAGTAGCAGCTTCAGTTTTTTAAAAACTTTCTGGCCACAACTTCTCGTTTTTAGCTCTTCTCTCGATACAGTCGGCAGAAACACCAAAAGGTTTACATAATGAAGTGCTAGCCCATGAAAGAACACCATTGGGGTCATCCTCAATCATTTTTGATATATCAGGATCCTTTCTAAGGTCACCTAATATTTTATGAATTTCTTGCTTTAATCTTTCATGAGGAACTAATAGTCTTCCCGCGAATTCATTGGCCTGATATTCAAAATATCGCCATTGATCTTCAGGAAAGCATTTTATGAATGTATAGTAATATTTATCAAGATAATCTTCTTCACTGAATCCACCGATTATTTCTTTGACTTTAACAATAATTTTTTTATGTAAAACATAATGCTTTACTTCATGTGCTATTGAAAATCTTAACCTATTCTCATAAGTTTCGTTGTCAAAAAATTTTTTATTAACAATTATTGATTTATCATTTTCATCATTTATTTGAAGTAATGCATCGAATTTATCCGAAACAGTGCCGATAGATTTCCAATAAAAACCCATCTTTTCTGCAATTAATTCTATATCAACAGGGAGAGCTCCTTTCGGCCAAAATTTCTCTCTAAATTCTTCAGCTTTTTTATGGATATCTCTTGGGTAAAGACGTGGACATATGAGCTCGGAATAATCAAATATTTCTGTCAACTCACTCTCCCTTTTTCAGTGCTTCAAGAAGTTCTTCAAGCTCTTTTTTAGTTGGCTTCACATTGTTTAATGTTCTAAAAAATCCCGGTAAAAACTCCAGTAATTCTTTGTTGGATTTTATATAGGGGGGGATATTCCCTGATGAAATTTCCGCTAGATCTTTTAATTTATTCCATTCATCGGAATCAGTCTTGATCTGTAGTGCTTTGGCAATAGTTTTTAATTTGTCATCTTCTTTCGGAGGTAATAATAATCCGCGTTCAACTTTGCTCCAGTTGCTGGGGTCTTCACCTATTATTTTACAGAATTTTCTTAGACTCAAATCATGTTTAAGCCTTTTCTTTTTAATGAATTCACCGAACATATTTAAACTCCTTTATGTGGTAATATGGTTACCATGTGGTAATAATAATACCACATAAAGGAAAATTATTCATCAAAAAATATATGTAATCATTTAAACTGGTTATAAAGATATCAGTAAAAATATCCATTTACTTTTAGAGCAGTTTTTGTGAGAATTCGGGCTCGCTTGCGCGAGCCCGAAAAATCGAAGGGGATCTCCGCCCGATTTGGCGAAAATCCCCAGTTCGATAATGAAAAAATGGCTCCCCAGTCGGATTTTTCCATGATAATTCCCATTTTTCTCCTTAATCCGATCCATAAGGCAAGAACCATGAATTTCAGGAAGAGATGAAGCCGGCTTTTCCCCTGTCCAATCAATATTTAAATGTTTTAGCTGAGATTTACAATGAACACCTTGGGAAAGAACTCATTTTCTCTTACGTTATTTTAGCACCGATCCTGGAAGAATTTGTTTTCAGAGGATTTCTTCTTAGCTAATGACAAGTAAATACGGAATAGGAAAGGCGATTATAATTTCATCTTTGCTATTTGGTATATTACATGCTGATCCGGTCGGATCTACTCTTTTTGGAATAGCTATGTGCTTAGTTTTTATCCATACAAGATCAATAATCTTTCCAATACTTTTGCATGCAATAAATAATTTTGCTGCAGTTATTTACTCCTTTTATGTATATACCGATAAGAAGCATACAAGAGCCGACATTTTAGAGGATTTACAAAGCATAGATACAATTACAGTCGGAATCATATTTTTTGCCATAGGTATTCCAGGGGTCATCTGGCTCGTAAAAAATCATTTTCCGCATAAAGATGTCAAATTCCCGTTAGTTGAATCAAAGAAGGTTAGATAGCAAAACAAAAAAGTAAGCTGTTTTGCTCCCCGTGACGGGCTTTCCAATTCACTTCATGAGTTGGGATTAACTGCCGCTGATTGATTCATAAGTATTGAAAAATAGATACTTACGTAAGCATGAAGGATTCCAATTGACTTGGTCTGTAAAAAATGCTATTTCGCGTCAAACTATAAAGAACAGATGAAAAGGAATAAGATGCTTAAATTAAATAGAATAGTTTTCTTATTAGCGGTCATTTTCTTTTCAAATATATTCCATTCTTATTGTGCTGATGAAAAATCAAGTACTGAATGTTTAGATAACGGCGAGGTAAGCAAAACAATCAATCAGATTTTAGATTTTGTTTCGAATTCATATTCAATGGGAGAACCGCTTTCAAAAGGCAATATTGTTTTGGTGGAAGATCGATGCTGGAAGAAAAAATATAAAATTAAAAATGATTATTTAGGGTCAATTCAAATAGTCATTTATAAAGATCCTAATGAAGCTGATTCAGGTATTTCCTATTTTTTAAACTCAAAACATGAAAACGCAATACCTTCTGGTCAATGTCTGAACAGGGCTCTTCAGATTGTGGACGCCATGGATGCTTACTGGGCAAATAACATTATTCAAAAACATAGAGAAAGCAAAAGCTGGCAATGGGAAGATAAAGATCTGGGCCCGATGCAGTTTTTGGACTGTGGCGGAACGGAAACACTGGAATTTTACGAATCAGTAGCCTTAATGCTCCATGAATTGAACCATTTTATAACTTATTCTGATTCTCCATGTATTTATAATCCTTTTGATGATAATGAAATGTGCTTTGATCTTGATCCTGAATTTCCTGCAATAAGTTCGGTAGCTTTTGACCGATTCCCCACAGATAATGAAAGAAGCGCTTATTTTTTGGAAATAATTCAGAATACATATTTGGAAGGTGAAGACAGAACTTTCTTGAATATAGCTGGAGAGCTTTTAAGCTACTCCATAGAACTGGCAGCTAGGGCCAAAATCCTTGATTTCTTCGGCAAAAGAGCAGTTGTGCATTCAGACGGGATGAGACAGGGTGCCATTATGAATCTCTTCATGGTCTATATGGTCAGATATTTAAACTTCATTAAAAAGAATAATAAAGAATTATATGAGTCGAAATTTTGCATAAACTGCAAAAATTATATATTCGCAAAAAAGCTGTTATCCATTTCGGAATATATTCATAATATGTGGATTCAAGCTTTAAATAAATATTCGCTTTCCCAAAGGGATTTCGAAGAAAATCTGTGGAATATTTATGAGCAGGGAAAATAGCTGAAATTTAAATTTCTGATTTTTCTATGATTATTCCCATCTTTCTCCCCAATTCGAGTCATAAAGCACGGTCCGGGAATATCAGGAAGAGATAGATTGGTTTCGGCTGCTTTTGCGTTGGTTTTGTTAGGTTGGGCTCCTACGGGAAATGTGGGATCCGGTCACAGACCCCTGAGTCTTCCATCCCTTGGCGCATAATGTAGAATGATGATTTTATCTATGAACTTTCCTGCATGTAATCGGCAACGATATTAATTATTTTTTGAATTGTTTTGTTGCAGTTTTTGAAATTGATTTTATCCAATATTTCGTTACCGTAGGTTCTGAATAAATCGCTTATCAGGGCGTGAATAAATGACTGTGTAGTAGAATCGATACCTTCAAAATCCAGAATGACTTCCTGCTTATTTTGAAGGGCAGGAACTATTTTATCAATTCTTATTTTTCTTGCCTTATCTTTGTTTTCTGCAAATGAACCTACGGTATCGAACAGTAAGCGGTCATTTTGCAGCGTTATTGATTTTTCCTGTGATCCGAGTCCGAACGT
>CAYYBZ010000166.1:3422-5393 GCA_964470285.1 uncultured Oligoflexia bacterium | reverse complement strand
CTGCTTTCTTGTGATATGTATTTCGTCAACTATATTACAGTTTAAAAGCAGCGATATTTCGATCGCTATATCCAGGGCCTGCTGATTTATGGGGAAAGGAGGAGTGTCGTCCATTTCGTATGAACAGGTTCTGTCACGATAAAGTTCATAGATCACGTCTTTTTTGGTTTTGAATTCCATTAAAGCCGTGCCGTCGTATTCACCCAGCTCGGACAGGGTAGGACGCATATGCCTTAGAATTCTGGCATCAGGTTTGTCATCAGTCAGACCGACTGGGCATCTGCAGAAAAGTTTTTTTTCGGTATCTAATTGCTGATGAATCTCAATACCGCATTTAAATCCGAGCTTTTTATAATCAATTTCCATAAGGGACTAAGTGTATTAAGGGTTTTGCTTTTTCTTTGCACTTTCTGTAACGATACTAATCACTGATTTTTTAAATACGCATATGCCGTTTCAAAGGCGGCTTCCTGATACTCTTTAACTCCTTTGGGAATTTCTACGGGAGACTTTTTCCTGGCTGCCTTTATCTTTTGCGGGCCTAAGAAATCCACGGCGCATTTATCGTTGAGCTGAATTATCCCTTCCAGTTTAAATGAGCCTGCCGCTCCGGCATACATTCCGCGCTCTAAACGTTTTTTGATAACAATCTTATTTATGTCAAAATCCTTTAGTATTTTCTCAAATTTTTCCTTAAAGGATTTTACATCTTTCACTGAACTGGAATCTTCAAGTGTAATTTTGGAAGTCTTGCAGTCTACTAGATTGAAAGAGTTTTTATCTCCTTCAAGAATAGTGATAATTGCATGATCGCTTTTTAAGTCAGCTCCTAATATCTTCATTTTTATTCCTTTCTTAAGCAAAGATTTTGTAATCAATATTCGGAAAGATATTGTCTCTCCACTCCATTTCGCCTAAAAATTCCATATCCAAAGAGAAATTGTTAATTCCGTCGTATATTTTGTTAAATCTGTAAACATGATCCTTTACGCGTTTAACGGCATAACTGACCATTGTCCCTGAATTCATTATAAAAGCCCAGTCTGAGCTTTGGGCAAGCAAAACCTCTCTGGCACATTGATTAAGAGCCCTTCTTAAATTATTGTCAGGTTCCGGATATTTTCTTGCAAGCTCGGTCATTCTGAAGGAGATTTCATGAACATGCCTGTACGTCCAGTCGTTTGTTCCGTTGAGCCATACTTCCGCATAACCTTTATTGCCCCACGTGGACATAGAAGGCTGTGAAAGCTGATTTTTCGGATTCTTTTTTAAGAATTCAGACGGAGTTATGGTTTTAACTGTACTTTGATCAAATGCCATTTTTCTCAATAAAAAATTTATCCATTCCGGGCCTTCAAACCACCAGTGACCGAAAAGCTCGGCATCGTAAGGAGAAACTATTAAAAGATTTCTTCCTCCTGTTACTCCGTGTAGATGTTCAACCTGTTTTTCTCTGTTAAACATAAAATTACCGGCATGGCTTGCGGCAACTTCCTTCGCCCGTTCAAAGTCGTACGGTTCTTTATGAACCGTTTCACCGGTTATTCTGTGATATTTAAAACCGGTCATAACCCTTATGCCGTCAGGGTGAATGTATGGCTTTACGTAATTAAAATCGAGGTCAAATCCGATATCCCTGTAAAAATCCCTGTAAACCGGATCTCCGGGATATCCTTCCTTTGCGCTCCAGACCTGTTTAGAGGATTCCCAGTCTCTCCCGAAAGCGGCCACACCGTTTGGGCAGTAAACCGGGGCATAGACTCCGTATTTGGGTCTTGATGATCCGTTAAGAATTCCGTGTGAATCTACAAAGAAAAATCTTATTCCTGCATTTCTTAGGTGTTCTTCAAGTCCCGGATAGTAGGCGCATTCACCCAGCCACATTCCTTTGGGTCTTCTTCCCACAAGGTTTTCAAAAGTATCCGCACCTACATGTACCTGTGCCCTGACAGATTCATTGGAAACATTAAT
>CAYYBZ010000166.1:0-3412 GCA_964470285.1 uncultured Oligoflexia bacterium | reverse complement strand
GAGTTGCAGTGCATGTTATAAGCTCAACTTTTCCGCAGTCCCAGAATTTTCTGAATGCGTTGATAAGATTTCTTCCGTATTTTTCCTCAAAGACCCACCTTGCATGATTAAGTTTTCCCTGATACATCCTTGCGGTTTTATTAAAAACGTGATCGAATCGTGTTCTTTCTACTTCACGGTTGGCAAGGTCGATCTGTTTATGCATATGCCTTAAAAAGCGGTCCTGAAGAAGGCTGTCAGCCATCATAGAAAGCAGAGGCGGGCTGAGCGAAATTGTAAGTCTGAAATCTACACCGTCATCCAAAAGACCGTCGATAATGTTTACAATGGGAATATATGTTTCTGTAAGCGCTTCAAAAAACCATCCCTCTTCCAGAAAATCCGAATACTCCGGATGCCTCACATATGGCAAATGTGCGTGCAATAATAATGTCAGATAACCCTTTTCCACTGATTTCCTCCTAAAAGATAAGTAAGTAGCATCAATATCAACCGCAAATAAGATTATGTTTCAATAAACCTGCTCGTCGGTAAGAATGAAGAAGTCGGGCTTGAAGGGAATTCCAGAGAAATTTCTTTAAGATCAGGTACTTTTTTAAACACGGTTGAAAAAAGCATTCCCTTGAATTCTCCTGTCAGGAATCTGCGGAATAAATCTTCTCCAAGAATTTTTCTAAGAAGAATTAAATCGGCCTCTGTGTATTCTTCAACTTCAGTAATTACATAGTTACCCAGGTCGTCTACTGCCATCCATTTGATGGGTCCCTCAGGTGCCATATGAAGAGGAGGAAGCTTGGCAAAATTACTCCTTGTTATTGAATGGAAATGCCCCTGAGAATTCTTAAGACCGATGTCGACTACAAGGTTTCGGTTGGCTTTATCAAGTCTGATATACCAGCATCCGATACGCTCGTAAATTTCAGTGTCTACAAATGAATGGGCGTTAAAACCGTTAAAATCAATATCGGTTACGTCATATACCCTTAAGGTAAGGTTGGAATCCCATCCGGCAATGTTTTTCCCCTCATTCAATTTCCCGTCAGTGATCTCCCAGTAAACATAAGTGAAAGTTGGATCAATAACAAGAAGAGTAATCCTGTCTGTATTATACTCAAATGGAATTTCCGGTGTGGCGAATCTGTCGTATGCCTTTTTGTCAGGCTGAGGTTTATTAACTTCCGGTTGAAAATACTGTTTACTTGCGGTATCGGACGAAAACATTGCTTCTTTCATTTTCAGCCTTGTTTCCGCTTCTCTTCTTTCAATGCGAACCTCTTCTTTTTTTGATTGTTTGTGATCAACCCGTGCAGAAATTGCTTCGGATTTGGATTTTGAAACCTTCTTTGAAGATTCTTGATGACCTTCAACGATCTTTTCAATCAATTCATCTTGTCTCATGCGAGAGTACTTGGGGATTTTGTACTTCCTTGCATATTCCCGAAGTTTTATAACCTTCATTTCTATAAGTTTTTTGATGTCCATTTTTAATCTCTTTCAGTTAATTTGAAAATTGTCAAATCTGAGATTCCTAAAGAATCCCATACATTTAGCATCATAATTCTTTTCATGTCAAGGCGCGAATTACCATAAACATGTTGAGAATTAGTAAGTAATTGATTTAGGTGGTTTTTATTCTTGGATGGGACAAGTTTTTTAATAGAATATATTGCCTTTCGTGCGGAAAAAATATATCTTCAATTCCCTTATATGGATTTTATAGCTGCACTCATAGAACATTTCATACTTAAATACAGCTACTTAGCTGTATTTTCAGTGCTTTTATGGTGCGGCGTGGGTTTTCCCATGCCTGAGGATATCATACTCATTTCGGGTGGATTTCTAGTCTACAAAGATACTGCCAATCTTTATTGGATGGCATTAGTTGCTTTATCCGGGGTAATGATTGGAGATATTATCATCTACTACATTGGGAGAAAATTCGGTCCCGATATTATAAACCATAGAAGATTTAAAAAAATCCTTTCTGAAAAAAGACTGATGAAAATCGAAAAACTATTCAACCGTTACGGAACTAATATTGTTTTTTTTGGAAGGTTTACGGCGTTCGTAAGAACCCCCATTTTTCTTTCTTGCGGAGCTTTAGGACTTCGGCTTTCGACTTTTCTGATTTACGATTTCATTGCAGCGCTCGTAAGTATTCCTTTTTTTATTCTTATTGGATTCTATTTCGGAAAAGAGATTGAAAGGGCTACTAAGTATATTCACGATGCCCGATTGCTGATACTTGCCCTGATACTTATGGCTGTTTTTTATATTCTCAGAATGAAAAGGGCCAAACCCAAAAAAAACAAAGGCTTGAAAAAAAAGCATCAATTAAGTATTAATTCCAGTAAAAAGCATGAGGAAAATTTAAATGCTCTTTAACCAGGGAGGTTATTATGATTAAAAAGCTTCTTGTAATTGCGCTTTTAACTGCTTTTGCCGTTTCATGCGCAGCTAAAAAAGAGGAGGTGACGGCTAAAATGAATGTTGATAAAAGCGTGCCCGATATTGAGAAGCGGGTTTCTCAGTATGAAAATTTTAATGTTAACGTTGATATTTCCTTTCTTACCAAAAGCGAGAGGGCTGTTCTTAAAAAATTAATACAGGCCTCGGATTATATCGACGAAATTTACTTCAGACAGGTTTACGCAAAAAACCCGCAGATTAAGAAACAGCTGGTAATGTCCAAAAATCTTAACAGAAACCTGCTTGAATATTTTGAAATCAATTACGGCCCTTTTGACAGGTTGGATGATGATAAACCCTTTATGGGCTCGGAGGATAAACCTAAGGGAGCAAATTTTTATCCTTCGGATATAACAAAAGAAGAATTCAACCTGTGGATAACGAAGCACCCTGAAGACGAAAAAACGTTTAAAAGTCTTTTTACGGTAATTAAGAGGCAAAAAGACAAGCTGGTTGCAGTTCCATATTCAAAAGAATATGCAAAATGGCTGAAACCGGCATCAGCCCTTTTAAAGGAAGCGGCAGCTTTAAGTACAAACAGGTCTTTTGCAAGATTTTTGAACTCAAGAGCCGATGCGTTCCTTTCGGACGATTACTACCAGAGTGATATTGACTGGATGGATATAAAGGACAGTTCGGTTGAAATTACCATCGGACCGTATGAAGTTTATGAAGACGCACTTTTCGGATATAAGGCTGCTTTTGAATCGTTTGTTACCGTAATAAATCCTAAAGAAAGTAAAAGACTTCAGGTTTTTCAGAAATATCTGAAAGAACTTGATCAAAACCTGCCTATTTCCAAAGATTTGCACAAAAGCAGAGATAAGTACGAGTCTCCCATAAGAGTAGGTGAAGTAGTATACGCCGCGGGAGATGCCAGAAGAGGAGTGCAGACAATCGCATTCAACCTGCCGAACGATCCAAGGGTCAGAGAAGCAAAGGG
>CAYYBZ010000165.1:0-5393 GCA_964470285.1 uncultured Oligoflexia bacterium | reverse complement strand
TTAAAAGATTTTTGTGCCGGGAGCCCGGACCTCCCGGCGGCTGGGAGTCCCGCACTGAAGAGCTAGGTGTCAGATATGTTGAAGTGGTTCTTATTGTTATGACGGTAATTGCGGCTTTATCTACTCTCTTTTATGCTATAAGCATATTTGACGCATTTGTTGTAAGGAAGTATCCATATCTTAAAAGGCCTTTTCTGAAAAGGTATTTGCAGGCCCTGGGATTCAGAAATCCCAAAGATACCGCGCCTTTCAGAAGAACAAGTCTTAAATATGTTTTTGTCTCAGCAATCTGTATCTTTATTCTTTTACTTCAGGTTTCCAGGCCGTCCTACAGAATATTTTACGCATCAAAACTCGATGTTTTAGAGAATAAATTTCAGCATAAGGGAATGACATTGATTCCTTCATTGATTGAAAATACTAGTTATCCCGAAACCCTCAAAAAACTGGAAAATACGTTCAGAGCGATTTAAAACTTTTCGAGTTCTTCGTTCACCTGTGAAAGCATTTTTGCTCTGTCTCGGTATTTCATAAATGCGCTTTTAAATCCGTTTGTTATCAGCCTTTTAATTTCTGCCGGTTCGAAATCGAATTCCTTAACACATAATGATAGCTCGTTTGTAACCGTCGTATTTGAAATTAGCCTGCTATCCGTGTTTATCGTAACCCTTAAACCGGCATCGTAATATTTTCTGATTGGATGAAATTTTAAACCTTTAACGGCCTTTGTCTGGACATTGCTTGTAATACAAATCTCAAGAGGGATTCTGTGATCGTTGACGTAGTTCATTAAATCTTTATCCTCTTTTAACGTAGCTCCGTGACCGACTCTGTGGGCCCCGCAGTAATGAATTGCCTGATGGATGCTTGCCGGTCCGAAAGCTTCACCTGCATGTGTTGTTACATTTATGTTGTTTTTAAGAATCTTTTTAAACGCCTCGAGATAGTTTATGTTAGGATAATTCTTTTCAGGTCCGGCCATATCAAAACCTACCACACCCCGGTTTTTGTAACTTACGGTTAACCCGGCCAGCTTAATTGTTGTTTCATCGCTGAACTGTTTTAGGCCGCATATTATAAGGCCTGATTTAACCTTAAATTTTCTTGATGCCTTTCTAAGGCCGTCAAGCACGGCTTCAACGACTCTGTTCGGGGTCAAACCCTTTTCAGTATGAAGAAGAGGGCAAAATCTTATTTCGGTATACCACATGTTTTCCCGGCTTACGTCTTCTATGAGCTCGTAAGCGCATCTTTTAAGTGAGTATTCGCTTTGCATTACGGAACAGGTTATCTTGAAGGCATCAAGGTATTTTTCGAGGCTTTCGCACTCGATTCCCGGGATAAGAAGATCTTTAAGTTTCCTTTCCGAGTTTACAGGCAGTTTAATCTTTTCTTTTTTGGCAATATCAAGAATTGTGTCTATTCGTAGAGATCCGTCAAGGTGGCAGTGCAAATCGGTTTTAGGCAGTTTTAAAAGGGTCTTTATATTATATTTGATCATATAATATTAGAAAATCTAACAGACCGGCAAGAAATTAACAAACGGTAAATTTACTCAAAGACGAGCTCATAATAGCATACATTCTGGGGAATAACCCTTCTTGCAACTTGTTTCGACGAAGCACATGCATGTAATGGAGTCAGATATATGCGGAGCGTTAAGCCTATGTAGCTGATATCAAATGAATAATACAAGTTAGCATAAATGATAAAACTAAAAGGAAAGGACGAGATTTATAATGGAGAGAATTGCAATGCCGATTAAAATTACATTCAATTCTCGCCATTTACCTATAATCAATTTAATGAAGACATGGCTTATAAAGCCGAACATGATTCCGTTTGCTATGCTGTAAGTTAGGGGCATCATTATAATGGTTAAAAAAGCGGGGATTGCGATAGAGGTGTCTTCAAAATCGATACCTCTCATCTCTTTCATCATATATACGCCTACGATTATTAAGGCGGGTGCTGTAGCGAAACTTGGGACAATGGAAATTATAGGTGCAAAGATCGGAGAAACCAAAAATAGAATTGCAACAGTTAATGCTGTAAGTCCTGTTCTTCCGCCCTGAGCTATTCCGCTTGCCGATTCAAGGTATGCAGTAGTGGGTGAAGTCCCCAGTAATGCTCCGCCCATTGTGGCAAACGAATCTGCTACGAGCATTGAGCCGATTTTGGGAATCTGGCCATTTTTATCGACCAGTCCTGCTCTTCCCGAAACGGCAAGTAAGGTTCCCAAAGTGTCGAAGAAATCAACATACATGAAAGCAAAGATCATTCCCAAAAGACCGAATTTCAAAGAGGCGAGTATATCAAGTTTAAAAAATAGAGGAGCTATTGATGGCGGGTAACTTACAATTTTATCCGGAAGAGGAACATATACGGCCCCCTTTGAAGAAAATATAATCCCAAGAACAGTTGTAAATATAATCCCCAGAAGAATTGAGCCTTTTATATTCTTAAATTCCAGAAATGTTATAAGAAATAGACCCAAAAGACCGAACAGAGCAGGTATTCTCATGCTTCCCAGGGTTATTAATGTTGCATCGCTTTTAACTATTAACCCCAGGTTTTTAAGCCCTATGAAAGCGATGAAAAGTCCTATTCCTATTGAAGTAGCCAGCCTTAACTCTTTTGGAATGGCGTTAACAATTTTCGTTCTTAGGCCCGCTACTGAAAGAATAAAAAAGAGAAATCCGGCTATGAAAACAACACCCAGAGCTGTTTGCCAGTTTATTTTATTTTCAATAACCAGTGTATAAGTGAAGAATGCGTTAAGGCCCATACCCGGAGCCATCATTATAGGCACTTTGGGCCAGAGGGCAAATAAAATTGTGCCGAAAAAGGCAGCCAGACATGTCACCGTGATCAGCGCACTTTTATCCATGCCGGTTTCGGCCAGTATGGACGGATTGACAAAAATTATGTATGACGCAGTGAGAAACGTTGTTATGCCTGCGAGAATTTCAATTTTTACACTGGTTCCGCTTTTCGAAATTGAAAAAAACTTATCAAGCATTCAAGCACCGGTACAGTAACGAATAAGATGCCTGAATCATAATTTATTGAGGGCTTTAATCAAGAAAAAACTCATTTATACCGCATTTTTAGAATTTTCTATGGCTAAGATATCTGTAAGCTCTCGGTGATGACGTTAAAAGTTCCTTTTGCAGTTTTTCAGAAACTATTTTTAAAATTGTACTTTCCTGCTGCTCCAGTATGATTGCATCTATATCAAATTTTGCCCTTTCTTTAAGGTAAGTAGCAACGGCCTCTGCGAATGACCATTGGTCTATTTCCTTTCGTCCCGTCTGATCAAGGTAATGTTTAAGGAATTTAGCGAACTTTTCCTGTTCTCCTTTTTTTATCAATGCGTCTAAATGTAGTTTTTTGAACTCCTCTTCAGTAATTTCCTTTGTAGGAAACTTAATTTTAGTCATGCCTCTTAAATCCAGAACTGTAAGTCTTGAATCAGAAAGATGAACGTATGCTCCGGGAGGTTTTTGAGCAAAAAATTTGGTAAAATTATTTTCTGTGAACGGTATTGCTTCCATACCGACTCTTGCACCGTCAACTTCGGTAATTCTTAGCATAACCGGCAGATTACGTATATTTACTATGCCTATATTGTTAAGGACCGTGGCATCCATTTCAAGCATTTCATTTATGTAAGTCTTTATGTTTTTCTCCATCTGTGCCCGACTTAAGCCCTGTTGGGTGTAAAAGAACGGGTTGTTTTCGGTAAGTCTCTTAAAATTTTTGTTTAGATTGCGCTCAAACCTTCTTAGCCAACTCATCGATATCGTACGTATATCGAATTGCCTGTCTCCGAGAACTAATTTTTCTTTTTTTGTTTTTGTTATTGGGTACTTTTTCAGCTCCTCGATTGTCTCTTTGAAAATTCTGACTTTATCTTTCCACGGTATTTTTGAGCCGGCTTTGGCTTCTGCTCTGCTCTTTTTATAGGTTTCTCTGGCGGATTTTAAAGCCCTTTTCGGAAGCCAGTTATATTCGATTTTCATGGGCCTTTCAGGATCGGCCCAGCGAAAAAGCTGTCTGTAGAACCAATCGATTGTACCTGCCCTGGCGACTTTCTCTTTAAAAACTTCCGCTGCTGCGGCCTTTGCCGAGGCCTCCTCTATAGAAGCTGCGATGGTACTTCCGGCCTCAAACTCTATTCCTGAGATTTTTTTACCTGCACCGGCCAAATACCGCGCCAGTGCGGCATCCGGAATTGTACAGTTTACCAGCCTCTTTACTATGGGCCTTACTGCGTATTTAGCCAAAGCTTTACCGCCAACTCTCAAGGCCGGATTTAAAACCAGAAGAATGCTTGCCCACATAATCCCCCATTGCACAGTATCGGCAATCATTAAATCGCTAAGCCTGAAAGTTTCATATTCGTAAGGTTTCAGAAGTTTTAGAAAAGCATATCTTAAAAGATATATGTTGGTAAGAATTCTAAGATGAGTTCTGGCCTGTATGTATTCAAAAAGATCAAACTCGGGATCCCACTTTCTTGCCTTATCAAGAAGATGGAAAATATATAGCTTTAAAACATAATCCATCTTGATGCGTGTCCAGTGTTCGTACAAAAGATTATATATTTCGGAATTGTATTTAAATCCGTATTGTTTTT
Organism: uncultured Oligoflexia bacterium; assembly: GCA_964470285.1. Lineage (GTDB taxonomy): Bacteria > Bdellovibrionota_G > CAYYBZ01 > CAYYBZ01 > CAYYBZ01 > CAYYBZ01. The sequence continues at coordinate 751 of CAYYBZ010000165.1, read as the reverse complement.
CCCACCATGACAAAAATTCTTCACTATCTGTAAAAAGGTTACTTCCTATAAAGTTTGTTTCAAGAGCTTCGTGGTATTCCATGTGAAAGTGATTGTAAAAATCAATATAGAACTGATCGTTTTGCTGTATTAACTGCATTTGCAGTCCCTTTTCAACCTCATCATCGGATAATAAGGTATCTTCCTTTATAACATTTTTTTCCTGATCGGTTAAAATTGCCTTTTTCGCGTATTCGTTCGCTTCTTTATATTGATCATCTGTCATAACATCGTTATGAAAATTCATAATTGCATTGTATTTGTTGGGAGCATCGAATATGTTTATCTGGGTTGTCGGTAAATACATGCCTGTAGCAATTGCATGTGTCTGAAAACTTATCAGTCGGGATTCCAGCATTGGTGCAAATTTTTCCTCTACTCCTGTCATGAAATCCCTTAATTTATCCTTGCCTTCAGGGTTATCGATAAAGTAAACCGACATAAAATTCTCAAAAAGTATTCTCTTTTCGGTTTCGGTAAAATTATCTAAAACTTTCGGATAACTCATTGTTCTTTCTTTATCGTATGAGTGATATGGGTTTTGCCATGAATGCATTGTAAAAACTTCATCTCTGTTCGGTACGGTATCAATTATAAATTGAACTTCGTCGGTTACCTTGGTGTTCCAGTCCTTGGACATTTTGCCTAAAGTACTTTTGTTGACTCCAGTGTGTAATTAGTCGGATAATCGAAAGACAACACAATATATTTT
>CAYYBZ010000164.1:582-5394 GCA_964470285.1 uncultured Oligoflexia bacterium | reverse complement strand
GAGGAACCTGCGGGCAGAGATATTTTCTTGGGGTATCTTAATGTCTGTTTTTTCTTTTCCTCTTTTTCGGAAACCAGGGGCTCTGCACCGACAACTGTTTTCACAAGTGTTTTTGTTGCTTCAAGGGGCTTAACTTTCTTAAAGTATTCATCGATGTCCATTCTCTCCGTTAAATCGTCGTCCTTGATTTTTACAGTTGCGGGTTTGTCTTCCCATTCTTTTTTTTGTTTTTGATCTGCCATTCTTAAATTGCCTCGCACATTTTATAAATAAAAATTATGAAATGTCCCCAATCAAGGTTTTCCTCCCTTTTTAAAGCACTTATTCGGAAGAAGGAGGAGTAGCTTCAGAAAAGGGATTTGAAGATTTACTCTTTCGCCTTTTTCTTTTCTTAATTTTAGGCTTATTGTCGACGGAGTTAAAAAGCATATCGTCGGATATGAAATCCGAATCGTCGAAATCACCGGCCGTTGACTCTTCTTTGAAGAAAGATCCGTCATCTGAACCTGTTTTTCTTGAAGGCCGCATGTTGATTTCAGTGTACGGCCCTTCGGATCTGATCTGACGTTTCTTAGAAATTGTACCTACATCGGGATCATCGACTTCGGTTCCATCGCTATCTTCTTCAATTTTCTGAGGTTTCTTCTGCTTTGGGTTGGATTTTCTTAATGTTTTTTTGCGGTAATTGTCGCTCTTGCCTTTTCTGGGTCTCACGCTGTTAAAATCCACGGTTTTGTCGATTCCGTACTTTTTAACTCCTTCGTGTTCACCCACCTTATTAGTTCTGTTAAATCTTCTTCTTTGCTTGTTCTTCTCAACGGTAACTCTTTGAAGATCCATCGGTTTATGAATTATATGAGGAGTAATAAAAATCATTAAATTGATTTTATCTATATTCTTGCTTGTATTTCTGAAAAGAAGGCCTAAAAGCGGTATGTCACCCAGTATAGGGACCTTGGTAACTGTCTTGGAGTACTTATCTTTAATAAGACCGCCGATAACTACAGTCTGTCCGTCCTGCACAACAACGGTCGTTTTAGCGGATCTTGTGGATGTAGTCGGGCCTAAAGTGTCGCTTTGTCCTATAACTTCAGATATTTCCTGATAAATGTCGAGAGTTACAAAGTCGCTTTCGTTTATCTGAGGTGTTACCTTTAATGTTGTTGCTACCTTTTCTCTTGATATGGAATTAATAAGGTTTGAAGTTCCCGTTGTCGACTGCTGCTGGGCCGTTATGACAGGAACGACTTTACCTATGACTATCTCGGCCTCTTTATTGTCGGTTGTAAGAATATTTGGAGTTGATATTATGTTGAATACGTCGTTTTCCTGCCATGCTCTGAAAAGAGCTCCGTAAATGGGAACGCTTATTGAGGTCCCGTTGCCTGTAGGAACTGAAATCTCTCTTGAGCGGAAACCTACAGCCAATCCGGTTGCTGCGGCAGGATTAAGTATGAGTGAACTTAAACCGCCAAGCTGTGTTGCTCCGAACAGTGTTGTAGGATTGTTTGCCGAGCCGGCCTGACCTCCGCCTGAACCTGCAGTACCTATTTTTGAAAGCTTTGTCATTGAAACTTCCATTATCAGCGCCTCTACAAAAACCTGGGGCCTGGGAATATCCAGTTTAGAAATAACTCCTTTCAGGGCATCGTAATCCGGAGCGCTTGCTGTAATAACCAGTGAGTTTGTGGCTACATCCGGCGCAATTTTTATCTCGCCTTCAAAAATCTCAATTGTAGTTGCTCCTACAGGCGAGCTTGCCGATGTATTTCCTTTTGTGTTGGTTCTTCTTGTTACAGGTGTCGGTCTTCTTGTCGGAGTTCTTGAGCCGGATGACAGACTGGAAAGAGTTGCAGCAAGTTCTTCTGCATCGGCGTGTTCAAGGTAATGAACATGGATTTTGCCGCGTCCTTCAAGCGCTTTAACTTCAATGTCCAGTCTTTTTACTATGTCAAGAAGTCTCTCTAAGCCCTGTCTGTTAGCAACGACTATTAGGGAGTTGGTTCTGTCGTCAGGTATTATTTTTGAAATTGACTGGGCAACCGCGGGTTCCTGAATTCCTCTTCTTTTTGCTAAGGCTTTGGTTAAAAGTGAGCCCTCTCTTTTCTGAGGAAAAATGGAAAGAAGTTTCTGGGCCACTTCCTGGGCAGACGCATTCTTTAAGGGAATGACTTCTACTCCTTCGACGGAGCCTTCCTTGTCAAGCTTGCCTATGATTTTCATAAGTCTTCTGATATTTGAAGCCGAATCGGTTACAATCAAAGTGTTTGTGGGTCCGTATTCAGAAATAGTTCCGTTTGGAGAAACGAGAGTTTTTAATGATTTTGAGATTTCAGAGGCACTGATATAACGAATGGGAATCAGTCTTGTTATAAAAGTATCTCCGTAAGGTGTTTCTCTGTCTGAAATCGTTGTAATAGGTGAGCTTTTGGCCACCCTTGAAGGAACGACCTTGTAAGTCCTGCCGGTAGTCTTGATAACAGTATAGTTTTTTAACTCCAGTGCAGAGATAAAGGCCTGATAGGCTTCATCGACTGTAACCGGGGTGGGGGATATAATCGTGACTCTTCCCCTTATTCTGTCGTCTAGTATAAAGTTTTTACCCGTTATTTCGGAAATGGATTTAATGACGTCCTTGATGTCTGCATCCTGAAAATCCAGGTTTACCATGTCTTTAGCAAAAGCTTCTGTAAACGAACAAAGCATCATAAACAGCGCTAAAGCACCTACCAGTAAAACCCCTTTTCGTTTAAAATTTGTAATCATGATTCCCTCACTCCTTGCAATTATTGACTTACCTAATTTCATATTCCATTGTCTTTTTCTTCCCACCCCTGACAATATCCAGAGAAATATTACTTTCATTTCTTAATTGAGTAAAAAGTGATAAAACCTTTTCAAGGTTGTTTATGTCACTTCCGTTTACTCTTGTCAGTATGTCTCCGCTTCTTATTCCTATTGCCTGATAAATACTTCCTTTTTTGATATTAAAAATCTTAAATCCGTTTGCCTTTCCGTCTACGAAATTTGGGACGGCTCTGGCCTGGGTCAATATGGAATTGTAATTGGAAAGCATTTTATCAAGCATTGATTTATTAATCACGAATTTGCCGTCGCCGACACTTCTAACATCATCTTCTGAAAATTGAGGGTTGGTATTTTTAGCAACAGGTTTTTGGTAAGATCTTGAACCTCTTCTTCTGTCATAGGAAGGCATTACGGTAGCTGAAGGGCCTTCGATTTCAAGATATTCCATGCGTCCGTTTCTTTCTATAAATACCTTGTTTCTTCGGATTTTTTTAATTGTTGCTTCACCCAGCAGAGAATCACCCACCCGGTAACTTTCAGTATCTCCTCCTTTACGGGAAGCTCCGCCTGTTATCTTTGCAAATGATCTTAACGGATTTGAAAAAACCATTGTGCCGACAAGTGTTGCATTGATTGAGCTTTTTACGGGAGGTCCGGAATATGCCGGTTTATTTACTGCAGCGGGTTTTGTTTCAGGTTCTTTTTCGGCTTTTCTGTTGAGTGAATCGAATATGTTTCTATCGGTAATATCGGCATAGTATCTTAAAGATCTTTTAACCCTGAAACTTCCCTGATCTGAAGCTTTCGAATCTCTTAAAATAGTGGGTTTGGCATCCTTTTTCATGAAAATGGCGATTACGTTATTTGTAATTGCCGCAAGGGTTACGGCTATAAGTGCCGTAAATATGAAAATCGTAATTTTTTTGTAATTTTCAGTAATTATGCTTAGGTTTACTCTCATAATCTCCTCTCACTCAGCATATATATGAGCAAGATGCATGCCAGGGTTAAAAGTTCCTATAAAATAGTATAAAATCAAATAACATGCTGAAATTACATAAAAAAGTATAAATGCAGCGTATTAATTTTATGGTGTATATATGTCCCTGCGACGGGAATTCTCGAATTTTAATGTTAAAAATTGACAAAATGTCAAAACCGGTACTAATAAGGCTTTTTTGACTGACACAATGTCAATTCTTTACCTTGCGGTAAATTGTTCTGGCGGCGACTCCGAGCATCTTGGCTGCTAAATTTTTGTCTCCGCCTGCTTTTATTAGAGTTTCCTCAATAAGCAGATCCTGCGCGTCTTTTAAGGGCATACCGATCGGTATTGTAACGGAATCTTTTGATCTTTTACTTACATCATGAATGCTATCAGGTAAATCGGACGGCTTAATCACATGATCTTTGGTTAATACTACCGCTCTTTCAATCGTATTTTCTAATTCTCTAACATTCCCCGGCCAGTAATAGCTGCTTAAAAGATCAAGTGCTGATGATGTGATTGAAGAGATATTTTTTTGATTCCTGGAAGAATAGAATTTTATAAAAGACATTGCAAGAAGAGGAATGTCCTCTTTTCTCTCCCGCAAAGGGGGAATTTTGATTTTTACAACATTGAGTCTGTAGTAAAGATCTTCACGGAATATTTTTTCCTGAACAGCTTCTTCCAGATCCATGTTTGTTGCAGCAATCACTCTTACGTCAAATTTCTGGGGAGTATTGGCTCCTAGTTTTTGAACCTCTCCCTCCTGAAGCATTCTTAAAAGTTTTACCTGAATTGAGTTTGGAATTTCTCCGATTTCATCAAGAAGTAAAGTTCCCTCATGTGCTATCTCAAACCTTCCGGCTTTTTTGGAAGTTGCTCCTGTAAATGCTCCCTTTTCATAACCGAAAAGTTCAGCCTCTAAAAGTGTTTCCGGAAGTGCTGCACAGGAAACTTTATGAAACGGTTTGTTTTTTCTAACTGAGGCATTGTCAAGGCCGTCTGCGACGAAGCGC
>CAYYBZ010000164.1:0-572 GCA_964470285.1 uncultured Oligoflexia bacterium | reverse complement strand
TGTGAATAGCATGTGCAATAATCTCCTTGCCGGTTCCGCTTTCACCTAAGAGAAGAACGGTAGAATCGGTCGGAGCTACCTGATATGCGACCTGCATGGTTTCACGCATCTTTTGAGAATTTCCTATGACAACCTGACCGGTTTTAAAAGAATCGAGCATTTCTTTTAATGCTTTATTTTCGACAATAAGGGCCTGATTTTCCAGGGCCATATTAAGGACTTTCAGAAGCTGAGGGCGTTTAAGGGGCTTTTCGATAAAGTCGAAAGCGCCTACCTTCATTGCCTCTACGGCTTTCTCAATTGTACCGAAGGCCGTAATCATGATTACCTGAATGTCGGGCTGAGTAATCTTGATGGCTTTTAAAAGCTGCATTCCGTCCATCTCGGCCATTTTTAAATCAGTAATAACCGCATTGAAACTTGAATTACGGATTTTTTCAAGAGCGTCTTGAGCGTTATCGCTTTCATCGACTGAAAAACCCTCTTTTTTGAGAATTTTAACCAGCGATGTAAGACCTTCTTTATCGTCATCAACAACGAGAATATTTTTTTCAGTATTTAATGCCATAGCA
>CAYYBZ010000163.1:0-5425 GCA_964470285.1 uncultured Oligoflexia bacterium | reverse complement strand
GATAAAAGAAAGCAGTGAAAAGCATAAAAAAGCCCAGAGCGCTTTAAGAGAATTTTATAAGCCTAAGCTGGCAAGCTTAAAAGAACTGGAATCCAAGATAAAATCACTTGAAAAAGAACTTCAAAACAGCAAAGACTCAATGCAGAAGGCTAAAGAGCTCGAAGAAAAGATTAAAGGCAAAGATGCATTGATATCTGATCTTGAGAGCCAGATAGAAGAAAAAGAAAAAGAACTTGAAAAGCTTAAGACCTTCCGTGAGAAGATGAAGAAAATGATGGAAGATTAACCGACTCCGCGCATTTTATTGTACTGCTGTTTGGCCATTTTCTGAAGCTGCGGACTTACGTTTTTGTTCTTGGATAAATCACCTACATCTTTGGAGTTCAGAAAACGCATCAATTTCATTGCAACCGGCAGGGGGCATTTGGGGTTATTTGCAAGAGCAAGTTTGATTGTATAGTTTTTAACCCAGTCTTTGTTGTTTGCTATTGTTCTTATTATTTCATCTGAAACTGTTCTCATTTGAGATATACTGTGAACCTCATTATCCGTAAGCTTGGGACTTTTTATAACGGCACCGGCAACTATTTTATTTGAATCTTTTATTAATATAGTACGTACTTCCTTGTTGCCAAGAAGTGCCAGCTTAACCTTGTGAGGAATAGACATCCCTTCTATCTGAGCGGCAATACTTTTCTTTTCTTCATCGGAAGCATCGGCTTTGTCCTCAAACAGGTCGAAATCACCGCCTAAATCGTCATCGGAAAATCCGCCGTCTTCATCCATTACTTCATCATCATCTTCATAAAAATCGTCTTCTGAATCTTCATCTTTTTCATCAAAGCCGGTATGAGCGTTTTGTATAGCGGCCGGAATTGAAAACTGGGGATTTTGAGTTGCAATTTCCTCTGCCTGTGCCTGCGTTTGCTTAATAATATTATTGATCTCTTTGTTGTTTAATATTGTCGATTCTCCCTCGACCTGAATACCTCTCATGCGCAAGAAAGAAACTATTTTTTCTATTGCAGCTTTTGAAGCATTCGGATTTTTCTTAAATGAGTTTGCAATTTCCGGAGTTTTAAGCATTCTTTGCTGATTCTGACCTATGATGTCGAGGACCTTGCCGGTAGTTTTATCTGCAAGGTATACAAAGCAGTCATCCGGTGTGGAACTGTTTAAGACTATTTGCTCCATTAAATCGTCTTCCTGGGTACGGTTTTTTACAAAAAAATCAAAAGTCTTGGGATGCAGGTTTTCGGTTAACAGGCTCTTTAAAATTGAACCCGGCATATTTAATAAGGATTTTTTTGCCTCTTCGGCTACTTCGGCTTCTGAATCACCGATTAAGAATGTTAATACAGAAACCTGTACCATAGGAGCCATTGGAACCGTTGCTTTTGCAGCAAGCATTTTGGCTTCCTTTGGGGCATCGCGTTTAATGTATTTGGTTATGGCCTCAGGTATTTTAACTTTCGGCCTTTCATCAGGCAAGATTACTCCTTCTTTTCGTCATCAACCTTTTTGTTTGCGGCTACTATTTTTTCGACCAGAAAGGCCGGAACTTCTTCATAACTTGAGAAATCCATGATAAAACTTCCTTTTCCGGCAGTCATTGATGTCAAATCTGGAGAATACTTAAGAAGTTCCGACATGGGGACATTAGCCTTAATTACCTGATAGGAGCCCTTGGGTTCCATTCCTAATACCTTGCCGCGCCTTGAGTTTAAATCGCCTATTACATCGCCCATATAACTGTCAGGTACGGTTACTTCAAGGAGCATTACAGGTTCTAAAAGAATAGGTTTGGCGCTTTCCATGGCCTTTTTAAAGCCCATTGAAGCGGCTATTTTAAATGCCATATCTGAGGAATCAACATCATGATAAGAACCGTCGTATAGTGTTGCTTTTATGTCGACAACGGGATATCCCGCCAAAGAGCCTGATTCCATTGATTCAATTATTCCTTTTTCTACCGATGGGATATAGTTTTTTGGTATTGCACCGCCGACAATTTTATTGTCAAACTCAAAGCCTTTTCCTCTTGCCAGAGGTTCTATCGTAATCCATGTATCTCCATACTGGCCTTTACCGCCGGATTGCTTTTTATATTTTCCCTGAGCCTGGGATTTTACCTTAATAGTTTCCTTGTATGGAACCTTCGGTGTCTCAAGTTTAACCTCAACACCGTATTTTCTTTTTAGTTTTTCGACTGTAACTTCAATATGAAGCTGTCCCATACCTGTTAAAAGCAGATCCGAAGTCTGAGCATCTCTGCTGGTTGAAAGAGCCGGATCTTCATCTTTTAACTTGTTTATACCGCCGGCTATTTTATCCGCATCATCTTTTGATTTAGGTTTTATAGCAAAGGATATCATCCCTCTGTGAACAGAAGGCGGTACGATTTTAACCTGATTCTTTTCGTCGCAAAGCGTGTGTCCGGTGGATGTTTTTTTGAGTTTAGCAAAAGCTATTATATCTCCGGCTTTTGCATTGCTTATGCCTTTTTGTTTTCCTCCCTTAAGCTCAAGCATGCTGTTAAATCTCTCTGATGTTCGCGTCTTGGGATTATAAGCGTTGGTAGAAGTATCAATTTTCCCTGAATATATTCTTGCGACGTTAAGTCTTCCTGCAAAAGGGTCAACGATAGTTTTAAAAACAAAAGCGCAAAACGGAGCATCTTCGGTCAATTTAATTTTTTTGACTTCCTCGGTTTTTATATCTTTGGCTTCAATTTCATCTTTATAATTTGGTGAGGGAAGGTAAGTCACAACAAAATCCAAAAGTTGATGAATTCCGATATTTTTAACCGCAGACCCGCATAAAACAGGTATGATTTGATTCGTTGTAAGACCTTTCTTTATCCCTTCATTGATCTCCTGTTCGGTTAATTCTCCCGTTTCAAGATATTTATCTACCAGTTTTTCATCTGTTTCGGCAATAGATTCGAGCATTGTGTTTCTTGCTTTTTCTGCCTGAGATTTAATATCTGAGGGGATTTCTTCTTCAGTATAAGAGCCGCTTTCGTCATTTTTATAAATGAAGGCTTTCATTTTAAGAAGATCAACGACCCCTCTGAATTCAGCTTCTTTGCCGATGGGAAGTTGCATGGGAAGAAGCTTTATTATGTTTTTCTTCATTTCGGATACTACTGCTGAAAAATCGGATCTTTCTTTATCCAGCTTATTTAAAAAGAAAATTACCGGCATTTTTCTTTGTTCAGCAATAGAGATAGCTTTCTCAGACTGAATCCTTATCCCGTCAACACCGTCTATTGGAATTATCGCCGATTCCACAGCCGTAAATGCAAAAATTGAATCGGTGAAAAAATTTATTTCTCCGGGAGTATCTAATATGTTAATTTTAGTTTTATTCCAGGTGAGATTATTAAATGAAGGTGAAAGCGAGATCTGCCTTCTTTGTTCTTCCGGATCATAATCCATTAGCGAGGTCCCGTCCATAACCTTACCAAGACGGTTATTTTCTTTGCCGCAAAAAAGAATTGCTTCGGCCAGCTGTGTTTTCCCCGCCTGTGTATGCCCGAATAGTCCAATGTTTCTAAGATCGCTCATTTGTTTACTCCTAACTCGAATTTAATCTTTCTTTTTATAGGTTAATTTACCGATAAATTTGTTTATGAAATGGCTTCTATCGAGGAATTTGAAAAAGGGTTTTCTTCTTATTCCAAGTTTTTTCCATTCAAGATAGATTTTGCGGTTACCTTTATCTATTGACATACCTTTTTGATATGCCGCAACTGCTAATCTTTTATTATTCGATTTAACATAAAGAACTCCGATATTGCGATAGAAAAGGGCATCTGGAATGTTGGAATTAATGGCTTTTTTACAGAAATCCAGGCCCTTTTGAACCTTGTCTTCCACTAAACCTAATGTAAACCCATACCAGGAAAGAACCTTTGGACCGTCAGGGTCTAACTGATAGGCTTTTTTGAATTTCTGATGTGCTCCATCAATATCACCTTCGTCATAGAGATCAATACCCTGAAATACAATTTGCTCTGCCTGTCTTTGTTCATCGGATAAAATATCGACCATGGCGTTAATCTCCTTTTAAAGATTTGATAAGCATCAGAATTTCATAAGCCGTATATAATAGAAAGATTTATAAATAAATCAACAGTTTTATGCCCAACAGACAGGAGACGAGATAGGGGACGGAGGTTAAATTAAAAATAAATAAGATGACGGGATAAAAGGGCGATTTATGTAATGATTTCACCTGTATGAAATGATCGTGAGCGGTTATTATGAATTACCAAAAGGCTTCCGTCAGTATTTATCCCTTTAATAATCACATTAAGATCATCTGAGCCTGTTAAAAAACGACAGCTTTTATCTTTTAAATATAAATTGGCATTAATGAAGGCTGTAATTGTTTCAAATTCTTCATTTTTATACAGATTATAAACTTCATCCAGATTATTTAAAAGCAATCCTAGTATCATGTTTTTATTGACTTTAGCAGATTTTAACAATGAAATAGAAGTGGCCTTTTCCCTTAAACCGACATCAAGTTTCTCAAGATTAGAATTAACATTTAGTCCTATTCCTAAAATCAAATTTTCGACATTGTTTCCCTTTGATTTCATTTCGAGAAGAATCCCGGCCAATTTTTTATCCCCGGTCAATACATCATTGGGCCATTTAATAAATACTTTATTTTCAAATTGCGACCTTACGGTTTTGAATACCGCATAAGCTGCCATTAGGCTTAGAAGCCCTATATTCTTTGTGATTTTTTCCGGTCTTAATATTACCGAAAGGAAAATGTTTTCACCGTCAGGGCTTTGCCATTTTCTGCCCATTCTGCCTCTTCCTTTGCTTTGAAAGTCGGCACTAACAACAGTTCCTTCATCAAATCCCTTTTCGGCAAGAATTGCCGCTATATCATTTGTGGATTTAACGCGGTCAAAAGAAAAAACAGTATTACCGATAATTTTATGGCTTGATGTACGAATCAATCCTTGAATTCCTTAAGTCTGTTAAGGCTTTCTTCAAATTTTAGCAGCTTCTCACGGATCTCTTTTAAGGACTCCCTGTTCTCTTCTATAAGTTCTTCAGAAGCATTATCAACAAAACCTTTGTTGTTTAGTCTTTTTTCAAAGAATTCTATATCTTTGTTAGCTTTAAAAATCTCTTTTTCAAGCCTTTTTGATTCTTTGTCAATATCAACCAGTCCCTCTATTGGGATTATTATGTCTACTCCGCTTACAACAGATTTGGCTATAAGTTTAGGGGTTTTTTGCGAAAAAGCGATGCTTTCACACTTGGCAAGATCAATTACAAGCTCTTTAAGAGAATTTATTCTTTCTAAAGATTTCTTGTCTGTGGAGTTAAAAATTACCTTAACCTTTTTTTTCGGGGAAATCAGGTCAAGGGCGGAATTTGAGGCGAATGCGGGGGAG
>CAYYBZ010000162.1:0-5473 GCA_964470285.1 uncultured Oligoflexia bacterium | reverse complement strand
TCTGGTTGCCCATACATCATGGGAATTCTTCATGAGCACCTCCCGTTCAGATATGAAATCGCTGAAACCTTTCTTTATCCGATTCTCTCCGGGGTAATCACCCCGCCTGAAAGAATTATTTTTATTGCTTCCTCGACGGATAGATTTGTATCTATTACCTGTTCAGGCCTTAAAAGCTCCAAATATCCCGATGTCGGGTTAGGTGAAGTGGGCACAAAAACATGAATAAATTTACTGCCGTGTTTGTCTACGGAATGCCCTGTTACAAACCCAATTACTCTGACTTCTGAACCAATTAAGCTCACAAGTACTACTTTTTGAAAAGCTTCTCTCTTTGAACCGGATACCGTATCCACAAGCTGTTTAAAAATCTTGTAAACAAAACTGACAATAGGCATCTTCATAAAAAGCTTATCAAAAAATAAAATAATTCTTTTTCCGAAAAGATTTGCAGATAAAAGTCCCAGTACATATAGAAGTACGAGCATTAATATAAAACCGATACCGGGAACATCACCTCTGAAGTTATTTTGAAAGAATGTTAAATGCTCTTTTAAATATCTGGAAATAATCGGGCTTAATATGCCGTCTATAAGCAGGAAAAACCATCTCAGAACGAAAATTGTCAATCCTACAGGTACAATTATAATTATGCCTGCTACAATTCTGCGTAAAAAATGTCGCCACAGTTTTTTAAGGAAAGATTTCTTTTCTTTATCCATAAAAGAATTCCTTTAGCTTTGAAATACGGATTTTTATGGTAAACAAATTTTAAGATATTGCAATTATTAATTTTTTAGCTAGAATTCAAGCCCAAATTTCAAGGAGAATGAAATGGAAATAAATTTTTTAAGCCCCACCAAATTCGAGATAAATTCAGGCAATTATAAAGTTATATCTGATCAACCTAAAAGTACAGGGGGCACCGCTGAAGGGATGCAGCCCGTAGATCTTTTATTGGCAAGCCTTGGAAGCTGTATTGCGGTTTTCATAAGCCACCTTCTTGTAAGAAGAAATATCGATTTATCCGCCTGCAGGCTTATGATAGATAAGGAAATGGCCGATAATCCCAGAAGAGTCGGTAAAATCTCCGTTAAGCTTGATCTCCCTGATAATATTACCGATTCAGACAAAAAAGCAATTCTTAGGTCAGCCTCACACTGCACAGTTCATAACACTTTACACGGTAATCCGCAGATTAACGTAGACATTATCTGAAAACAGAAACACCGGAAATCCTGTAAAAATCCACATTGACTATTATTCCGTCGGGATTATTAATGGCGCCGTAAACGTGTGTGAACAGTCTTGCGGTTGTTTCGCTGAGCTCCACTGCCCCGCCTTCGTAGTTTGAACCGTTTACCGTAGCTGTTCTCCTTATAACTCTCTCGTCACAGTTTGAAGGTCTTGAAGCAATTTTGGAAAGTGCCTTTGTCAAAACAGAACCGTCCAGATTCTCTAAAGTGTAGGTACCGTTGTATTTTCCGTTTACGTCCAGCACTATGCTGGTTGTTTCTGTCTTTTTCCCTGACGAATGGGTGGGAGGATAATAAAGTGTATATTCATATGTGCCCGTATCATCAAGAACACAGGTAGTGTTTTCGGTTTCAATTTGAAAGCTTCCCTTAAGGACTATTCCGTCGACTGCGTTTCCTGACAGATCGCCGGTTATCTTACCCTCTTCGTTTTTTGTGTAATTTCTGACATCGCTTGCGATTTGACCGTCGTCGAAATAGACTACTCTTGTAAAATTTCCGACACCGTTGGTAAAACTGCCCTGGGTAAGTACTCTTGATATAATTTTTCTTGTTCCGTACGTAGTGTCGTAAAAGACGAAGTCGTCAACTTCCGGATCCTGGTTATAGGTTCTCTTTCCTTCAACCTTTACCGTAAATTTTTCAAATTCAACGTACTGCCTGTAAGAAACCTCAACTTCGGCATAAGGTCCCTCTTCAGACAACGGTTTTGTTTCGTTTAAATCTCCGTTTGCGTTAGATCCGGAGCCCGAATATACATACTCTTCAATAATGGTCATTTTCTCGACCTTTGTCTCTTCGGGGAATCTTATTTCTATCTCGATTCTTTTTAGTCTGCGTAAATCATATCTGGCTTCGTTAAGAATTCTCAGATTCGAATCCTCAGGAATCAAATCATAAAGTTCGGGTCTTATGATTTTTGAGTTTCCTTTAAGATATTTAAGAAGCCCCTCTACGGATTCACCGTCACCGAGTATACTTCCGCCTTCCTGGAGATAGTTGACCGATTCAAAGCCGTCCCAGGCTTCATCGAATTCCTGATTGTAGCCTTCCTCAAATCCCTGATTGCAGGAAATAGAAAAGAATAGAATAAAAAGGATTGTAAGGTAGGTTTTCATTTAACTCCCCTCAGTTGATTGCCTTTTAATATTTTTTATACCCTCTTTATGTCGAATTGGCAATAAATAAGCCCCCGTGCCGCAGCTCTAAGTTTATGAAAAGTTTATTAAAATTTAATTAACTTACAAATTACTTTTCAAATTGGCTTGATTGCGAAATTAAGTTATGCGAAACTACGTATGTATTCAGGTTATACTGTTAATTAATAAAGTTAAAGGGGTGATGAAGATGAAAAGATACATGCTTAGACCGATAGCCCATTGTTCGGAGGGTTGTAGTATTTAGCCGTGATGGTCTTAAAACTGACTGTTTGCCATCACGGCTTATCTAAAAAAGCTGCTCATAAATGAGCAGCTTTTTTTTAAACGGAACTAAAATTCTATGAAAGACATATATATAATACTGATAGCGATTGTTGTCTGGCTTGCACTGCAGCTTTACATTCTACCGAAGCTTGGAGTGTCTACCTGACTATCCAAAAACTGCTCTGTCGAGGATCGACAGATTAAAAAACCTAAGACAGATAAGACAAAAGGAGCAAAGAATGAGTAACGAGTGCGAGCTTCCCAAATATTCAAATACTTCAGAAGAGATTAAGGAAATATTAAACAACAATAAAATCATAGCAGTAGTAGGTGCCTCGCCCAAGGAAGACAGACCAAGTTACGGTGTTTCAAAATATCTTAAGGATAAGGGATATAAGATTATCCCGGTTAATCCGGTTGCAAAAGAAATACTCGGCGAAAAATGCTATTCCGATCTCAAATCAATCCCGGAGAAAGTCGACATTGTCGATGTTTTCAGGAAACCCGAATTCGTTCCGGAAATTGCAAAAGCCGCAGCACAAATCGGGGCTAAAGTTCTTTGGATGCAGGAGCTGGTTATAAGCAATGAAGCCGGAGATATTGCCAAAAAAGCAGGCCTTAAAGTGGTCATGAATAAGTGCATACTTAAAGAGCATGCAAAGATAAGCAGATAATCAAAAAGCTCAGATGAAGATTCTTTCCCTTGATTTTTAACCCTGCCTCTAGTAATGTTTTCGACTGGAAATTCCATTTTTACGGAGGCTAACTTATGAATTCTAAAGAATTAATTGCAATGAACGATGAATACGGTGCCCACAATTATCATCCCCTTCCTATAGTCATAGCAAATGCTGAAGGAATATGGGTTTATGACCCTGAAGGCAAAAAATACATGGATATGCTAAGCGCATACTCTGCTCTCAATCAGGGACACCGACATCCAAGAATTATTAAAGCCTTAAAAGATCAGGCCGATAAAGTTACTCTTACATCAAGGGCATTTCATAATGCAGAACTTCCCCTCTTTTTAAAAGAACTATGCGAGCTTTGCAAAATGGAAATGGCACTTCCCATGAATTCAGGAGCCGAAGCTGTTGAAACGGCAATTAAGGCCGCAAGAAAATGGGGCTACAAAATTAAGGGTGTTGAAAAGGATAAAGCCGAAATCATAGTTTTTGAAGGGAATTTTCACGGAAGAACAACTACCATAGTCGGTTTTTCTTCCGAAGATCAGTATAAAGACGGATTCGGACCGTTCGCTCCCGGTTTTAAGATAATTCCTTACGGCGACATAGAAGCATTCAAAAAAGCCGTAAATAAAAATACCGTTGCTACATCTGTCGAACCCATTCAGGGTGAAGCCGGAGTGGTAGTACCCCCTAAAGGGTACCTGAAAGAAATGCGTAAAATATGTAACGACAATAATGTTCTTTTCATTTCAGATGAAATTCAAACAGGACTTGGCAGAACAGGCAAACTTTTCTGCATTGAACATGAAGGGGTAAAACCTGACATGTACATAATTGGTAAAGCTCTTTCGGGCGGAATGCTTCCGGTTTCCGCGGTAGTCTCTTCAAAAGAAATCCTGGGAGTTTTTAATCCGGGAGATCACGGCTCCACATTCGGAGGCTCTCCCCTTGCATGCGCAGTTGCAAGAGAAGCCCTGAAAGTTATAGTCGAAGAAAAACTCTGTGAAAAATCAGCCGAGCTCGGAAATTATTTCATGGAAAAGCTAAAAACTATAAAAAGCAAATGGATTGAAGAAATAAGAGGAGCCGGCCTCTTTATAGGCGTTGTACTTAAAAAAGAAGCAGGCGGAGCAAGAAAATTCTGCGAAAGGCTTAAGGAAGAAGGAATGCTGTGTAAGGAAACCCATGAAAACGTCATCAGATTTGCACCTCCCCTTATTATAAAGAAAGAGGAACTTGACTGGGCCTTTGAAAAAGTAAAGAGGGTTCTTTCTGAATAATTAAAAGACATTTACAACTAAAAAGCCCTGAAGATTTTTAATTCTTCAGGGCTTTTATTTTTCACTGATTCCTCTTACGGTTTAAAGCACGCATCGTCGGGAGCAGTTTCAGATGTTGTATCGTCATCAAAAGTCGGAAGATCAGGCGCGCCCTTTGTAAATTTACCAACGTACCATGTATCCTGATCAGTTCCGCTTTCAAGGGTATCAGAACTACAGGGGTTTTGGGTTGTTGTGGGCTTAAAGGTTGAATCCAGCACACCGCCGATATAGATTTTTACTGTGGGATTACCCTTCCCGTTAAATGCATCTACATATAGCTTGTAATTGCCGGATATAGTAACATCCTCAAGATAAAGATTTTCAACCCTTACGCAATTTGAAACGCAATCCAGTTCCAGTCTGGGATTATTTGTAGTAATACTGTCTCCACCATCCGTACCCCAGTCCGGTCCGTTGGGATAATCTTCCAGTCTGCATGTCGCCCAGTAACAGTCCTCTTCAATTCCGAAAGTATCCTGACCGCCGAAATAATCACCTCCCGGTTTAACCAGGTGAAGATCAAGATCGTAATTGGTTGAACCTTCAGGTATTGCCCATGTCAACTCAATCTCAACATCCCTTGAAAAACCGCTTTGATCGGAAGTTAGAGTCCTTCTGAAGTACTGAACACGTTTTTCAGAATCCATAAAGAAAATTGTAACGACATTTTCGCCGTCAAATAACGGGAAAAATCCTGTGTCGAAAACTCCCGCCTGGGTGGTAAATCCGATTTGATTGAACCTTTCACCTGCTTCAATCATTACATAACTTGCAATTAAATC
>CAYYBZ010000161.1:2140-5492 GCA_964470285.1 uncultured Oligoflexia bacterium | reverse complement strand
CATAAATCTACCGATTACGCAGGCCGGCAAAGGGCCTCCTGCTCCTGCCGGCATTGATGAAATTAAAACCACGCTGAATCCTGAGAATCGTTTAATAAAACTATTGTTGGTCGATGCGTATGAGCATTTGTCATTTAGTTTTCTCAGCTTCTTTCCTAAAATGGGAATATTAAAAAGTTTGTCATAGAAAAAAACCACGAGCAAACTGTACATAAAATTGAAATAAATCAGATAAAGAGCAAGATGCCATACTTTAAATGATTTTGAATAAATACCGTTGAAAATAACGAGTTTTCCCGCTCCGGCCTGCTGAAGACCAAGATAGTAAAGCAACTCATAACGCTCAGAAGAGTCAAAAACAGATATGAACAAAATAGCGGAAATTGAAACAAACAGAATAATGAAAATCAGAATTCCCGGATGCCTGTTATATTTAGAACCTTCAGTCATTATGTTTGGAATAAGAATTATTAAAAATACCTGTGCTTTGGAAGTCCTTTAAATTCCCAAACCCTTTTAAATGAGTGAAACATATCAAGATACTGTTCCATAAGTCTGGATAAAAGGAATTTTTTTCTTACCGTTTCTTTTCCGGCTTTACCCAGTTTTCTTGCAAGTTTTTTATCTTTTAAAAGCTGAACGATTCGCTTTGCACATTCTTCAACGGAAGAAACAAGGAATCCGTTTTTACCGTTTTGAATCTGAATTCTAATACCTCCGCAATTTCCTCCGATAACAGGAGTACCTTTCCACATTGCTTCGGTTACTGTAAGTCCGAAACCTTCTCTGATTGATTTTTGTAGAACAATAGCGGCTTTTCTCTGAAGTGCATTTACCATCCATGTATCCTGATTTGGAGGGATCACTATATCTTCGCTT
Source organism: uncultured Oligoflexia bacterium (assembly GCA_964470285.1). Classification (GTDB taxonomy): domain Bacteria; phylum Bdellovibrionota_G; class CAYYBZ01; order CAYYBZ01; family CAYYBZ01; genus CAYYBZ01. The sequence continues at coordinate 4,613 of CAYYBZ010000161.1, read as the reverse complement.
CTGTGATGCATTATTTCCTCGTAAACTTCAGCTCCTTCCGGGTCATCGGTAGCCATGTTACCCAGTAAAACCAGTCTACACTTCACCTGCTTTCTTGCAATTTTAAAAGCCTTTATTACTCCAACAGGGTCTTTCCATACATCAAACCTTGAAACCTGAACCACCAATGGTAAATCGGTAGGAATATTGTAATGTTTTAGTCTCTCATCAATCTGTTCCTCGGACATATCCCTGTTTTTTGAGGAATAGGGATCTATTGCCGGCGGGAAAATCAGCTGCGGAATATTAAGATTTTTTCTGTATTCCGGAAGTGATAAAATTACGGCATTGTATTGTTCTATATACGGCACCAGAAATTTCCATGCCTGCATATTCGGTTTTGAAAGATCGATATGTAGGCGCCATATCCAGGGCCCCTTCCTTTGCGGATAATGTTTTATCATGGCAAGCGGTTGAGGATCATGGACAATGACAAAATCATGATTATCAAGGTGATTTCTCATAACATTTTCATACACAATTTCCTCGTACGTTTTCATTTTCCTTTTAGTCAAATGAATTTCTCCGCCCTGGAGAGCATTGTGCAGCTTTTTTGTTACGGAAAAGAAGTCATGCGCTCCCTGCATAACCCTCCATCCCATATCAATACCTGTGCTGTTCATTAACAAAGTTAATGAAGAAAGAAGCTCAGCAACTCCTCCTCCGTAGTATGTTGAATTAACATTTGCAACATGCATCTTCCTTAATGGATTCGCTTTTTTTAAAATTCTTTCAACCGCAGCGTCTCCTATGAGAGGAGCATAATCTTCTACCTGTACAATCTGCCTCGGAGTTTTACGTCTTTTTCTGCCTGATTTTGCGCTCATCACCTAATCCCCCATATGAGTATTCAATAAAACTAAATATTTTATTAGGTTATCAATTAATATATTACTTTTCAAACTATAAATTAACGTAGTAAGTCATCTGTTTTGTAAATAAATTAACTATACGAAAGGAAAATACTCAGTCCTAAAGAGATTCAATAATTTCATAAAGCCTTTCGGCTTTTAACGGTTTTAGTATATATCCTTCTGCCCCCATGCTGTTTACTTTAAGTGATTGCTCGTCATTTCCCTCACTGCTGACGATTATCACAGGGATCAAGGAAAGAATTCCGTCTGATTTTATAATTTTTAGAAATTCGCTGCCGTTCATTACGGGCATATTTATATCAAGAAGAATCAAATCTATATCAGGCTGTTCTTTTAGTTTATCAAGCGCGACTTGACCGTTTTCGGCATAAACTATGCTGCATCCTTCATATTTTTGAAGAATGGACCCGTATACCGTTCTCATAAACTCGGAATCCTCAACTACAAGGGCTTTTTTAGGAATCACTTTCTATTACCTCACTCTTTATAATGTAATTGTAACATACGATGAAAATTAGTTAAATTTTTGATAAAAACCAATTTTTTTCAATTTACTTTACACGTATTAATGCATATGACAGTATTCATTGCTTGAGAAAAGATTTCAGGGAGGTGATTTATGTTAAAAAAAACACTAACAATCTCAATTCTCTTAATACCGCTTGTAATTTTTATTGCCTGCAGCGGCGGCAGCAATTCAGAAGACGTTTGTAATGCTGCGGTCGATAAAATGTTTGAAGTATGTAACTTTGATGATGCCGATGATCAGGATCTCATTTCCAACATAGTTCTTGCGTTCGGTTATTCAGTCTCGCCAAGCCAGGTATCCGCCCTTACCAAAAGCGAAGTTAAAGAAGAATGCCCTCTTGGTGAAGATGAAGACGACATAACCGGAGAAACAAAAACTGAAGTAATGGATGCGCTCGAAGATGTAGTTACGTGTCAGGATCTTTACGAAGGTGCCCAGCAATTTGCATTTCTTTTTTAATGCCTTCTAAAGAAATCAAAAATTACATTTGTGGTAGCAAGATTAGCCGAACTTTTACCCGGTATTTTTAAAGTTATTTCCTGAGGGGGCCAGGCATGGCCCATGCCGCGCACTATGTATGATATGACTTCCGTATTATCTTTACATTCCTGGTAATTCATCATCTCGGCTCTTGTGCCGTCGTTGAATTTAGCCAAAATCGCCTTTGAAACCGGAGTTTTTGTGCACTTATTAAATTTAATGAATTTTTTCAGGGATTTCTCCCTTGAATGAACATACCCTTTTTTACAGCCGATATTGAGTTTTTCGCATACCTCTCCGCCATCAATCGGTATAACAAGATCCTGATCCCCATTTACTGTCAAAATTGAAATAGGTTTTTTAATTTTACATTTTCCGTAAATTCTTTTCGCCAGATTTGCAGAAACGGCTGCTACTGCAGCAAACGTATCCGAGGCCTGGCATGCAAGCCTGTAAGCCATTATTCCGCCGTTTGATTCTCCTGCCGCATAAATTCTTTTTTTATTTACTTTAATTTTTATTGATATGTCTTCGATCATTTTATGAATGA
>CAYYBZ010000161.1:0-2130 GCA_964470285.1 uncultured Oligoflexia bacterium | reverse complement strand
TCCATGTCGCCCTTTCATACGCCTCGGGATAAGCAATTAAAAAACCGTATTTGTTGGCAAGATTATCAAATTCAAGCTCAAGCTGCATTTTCCTGGCATTGCCGTAAGATGCGTGAAGAACAACTATAAGGGGATAGGTCTTTTTCTTATTTAACGGCGGAACATGAAGTATGTAATTTCTATGACTTCCCAATACTTTTATTGTCTCTTCATAATTTCCGTGTTTATAATTTTCTCTGTTACCCTGTTGAAGCTTAAAATCAATAATTGCCTCTTTATTTTCAGGCACCTTCTTTTTTTGGTTTTTGGCTAAAGAATTTCCTGAAAAGGAAAAAATAAAACAAAAATAAAGCAAAACGTACAGTAAGCGCCGGTATTTCAAATTACCCCCCGGTATTATTTATTGTAGAAAGAAATTAATTGTACCACAAATGTCCCTGATATTGCTTAAATTAACTGTTGCCTGTATTCTGCACAAATAATTATTGAATGGCGGTTTTTTGCCGTATCCCCTGTAATGACACCCCCGCCTCCTTATACCAGGGGTACGGTTTACATACCTTCCGGCTTTCTGTTTTATTTTTTCTATATTACTGTTATTTTATCTACATCTAACCGGAAAAAGGGAGTTTTACTTTGAAAATAAAAACACCGTTATATAATTTGATCTGTTTTTTACTGATTCTTTTTTTTTCAAATTGTTCAGGCGGCAATACGGGATCAGGTTATTCACCGATATACAAATCCGACAAACTTAAGAAACCCTCTCTCTTATACACTTCTGCGCAATATTCTTATAAAGAACAAAAATACGACAATCCTGAATACGCTTTACCTTTAAAAAATCTTCCTGAAAATTATCAAAGAGATTTGGTAAATAAGTTCGGAAAAAAGCTTTCAGAAAAACAAATTAAAACACTCTTAGAAAACGGTGCTTTAATACTTCCCGGAGATAAAGACCGGTTTGAAAGTGCATATAATTTTCTCAAAAGCACAAAACATAAAGAACCTGGCGGTTATGGTATTCCGATATTTATTACAGTAGATTCCATAATGCATTTATTCCACATTCAGTTCAACGAACTTTTAAAAAACATTGAGATAAACAGATTAATCCCGATGCTAAGGGATTTTCTAAATAAAGCTATAAAACTTTCAAACGAACAGTACAAAGCACTAAAAGGTTCTGATCTTTCCGAACTTGCCAGAAGAAACATCGTCTTTTTATCCATAGCGGCAAAACTGCTGGACAATGAATATAAACTATCAAAGCTCGTAAAGTGGGAAGCCGAAGCGGAAATTCAAAGAATAATGGATCATAAGGGTTTTTTCAGAAGCCCGCTGTTAAGCCTTGATTGCCCGCTAGCCTGTGAAAACATTCTTTATCCCGGTGAATACAGAAATAAGCGCGATTTTTGCGTACAGGATATTAAAGGTAAAAAAGTAAGCTATGAAAACAAATTGGTGGACTTTACGGAGCTTTATAGGGATGTATGTTCAAAGAAATGTTACTGCGAGGATTATTCTCAATACGTACCGAGGGGTCATTACACATCTAACATCGATCTTAAAAATTATTTCAGAGCCATAACATGGCTTGGAAGAATTACCTTTAAAACAAGAAGTGAAGACTGGACAAAACAGGCTATTCTTTTAACCGATGTCGTTAAAAAGGCAGATGTTGCCGAACTATGGTCAAATATATATACGGTAACGGGATTTTTTGCAGGAGCTTCATATGATATTACTTTCACAGATTACGATGATGCAGTCTTAAAGATATTTGAAGGTAAATTTAATCTTAAAAATGACTTAAATGAAGTTGCCGTCAAAAAGATCTCTCAGCAGATCAAGAAATCTAGAGGCCCGAAAATACTGGGAGGTTTCGAGTTTGATAAAGCCGGAGAATTAAAAGACTTAACACAGGGTATGCGCGTTATGGGGCAAAGATACGCCCTTGATTCACATGTTTTGAAAGATTTAGTTTATACAAATGTAGGAGTAAATCCGGCATCACCCCATTACAATAAGGTTTTATCATGTCCTGAAGGGTCATTTTCTAGGCCCGAGAAGTTTTACGGTTTCTGTGCAAACATGGAACAGAATAAACTTAAGTACTGGAACGAGATC
>CAYYBZ010000160.1:0-5520 GCA_964470285.1 uncultured Oligoflexia bacterium | reverse complement strand
TGGCTTGTATCTACATCACCAAATCGGTATTGATTAGTATAAACCGATCACAGATCACTCAAATTCTTGACCTTACTGCATAAACTCTGTTAATAGTTGCCTATCATATATATAGGAGTTCAAAATGCCTCAATTTGATCTCTTCGACACTAAGGAAAATCTCATTATGGGAGCTAAAACCTACCTGGAATTTAAGGAAAATCTTATCAAATCAAACTGCTCCAAATGCAGGCTTCATGAAAAAAGAACGAACATTGTCCCTGACCGCGGAAACCCGGAAACAAAAATATTAGTAATCGGAGAAGGCCCCGGAGCCGATGAAGATGCTCAAGGCAGAGCATTTGTAGGAAGAGCCGGTAAGCTTCTTGATAAAATAATGGAGTCAATAGAGCTCAACACAAATAACGATATACTCATTGCAAATGTTGTTAAATGCCGACCTCCCGACAATCGGGCTCCTTTCAAGGATGAAGTCAATACATGCATGCCCTATCTTCAAAAGCAAATTGAACTTGTAAAGCCGAAAATAATCATACTTTTAGGTGCTACTGCTCTTAAACATATGATTAAGGATAAAAAGAATTTTTCAATGGAAGAGGAAGCCGGAAAATTTTTCGAAGTTCCCGAGTATCCGGGAATCAAATTCATGGTTTTATATCATCCAGCCTACTTACTCTATGATCCCAGGAAAAAGAAAGACATGTGGGAACATGTAAAAATTCTAAAAGAAATACTTCCAATTTTATGAGCCGGGAACCCGCTTAGGCTTAAAAAAGTGATTATTTAATTCTCATTCAATGACTTGAAAAATATGCTAGTATTATTTTTTAGTCTTTTATTGTTTTTTTAACGGAGAAAATATGAAATTCAGAATCTTCTTCCTTCTTTTTTTCATGCTGTTAAGTTTTGATATTTATGCTCAGGCAATAGTGGCCGATCATAAATCTGCTTTATCTTTCTACGACATCCCTCAAACTTATATCGATACGGCAAAATCTAATCTTAGGATTTATTACGGCCATACATCTCACGGAAGCCAGATAGTTTCCGGAATGGCTGAGCTGGAGGATTTAAATACAATTTATACCTATCACGGAAACTCTCATGAGATCACAGGCTCTCTTTCTCTGGTTGAAACAAGCCCTGATCTCGGTTCATATCCGACATGGGTAACCACCACAACCGGCAGACTGGATTCTCCCGCAAACAACAGGAACGTTGTAATATGGTCATGGTGCGGCCAGCAAAGCAGCAACTCTTACGAAGACACACAGCAATATCTTGATGCGATGGCCCGGCTCGAAGAGGATTATCCCGATGTACTTTTCATTTACATGACCGGACATCTTGATTCAACAGGAGACAGCGGAAACCTGTATGCAAGGAACGATCAGATAAGAAATTTTGTAAATAATCGCGGTGGAGTTCTTTTTGATTTTGCCGACATTGAAAGATATGACCCTGACGGCAATGATTATCTAAACTTAGGAGCAGGTGAAGGAACCGACGGATGCAGTTATGATGACGGCAATAAAAACTGGTGCGAAGAATGGTGCGGCGTAAATTCATCTTCAGACCTCTGCACTGAAGTTCCAAGCTGCGCACATTCCTCTACATTAAACTGCAACCTCAAATCCAGGGCTTTCTGGTGGATGCTTGCAAGAATTTCAGGGTGGACATCTTCCGGAACTTTAACTGGAAACGGAACAGGATCAGGCGGCGGAACTTCCTCCGGCTGCGGCCATGTAACAGAAACGAAAATAAATTATTCTGTTTTACCTTTCGTACCCTGTTTAATATTTCTTATGTTCGCACTTTACCGTCGATTCAACACATAATCTTTTTTGTGTAAAATAAGTTAATAAAGTCGGAAAATAGTGGCTGGTTTTTCTGAGCCTAAGCGGGTTTCCGGCGAATGAATATACTGCCCTTTCCCAAAAAGCGAAAAATATGTTTGTTATTCATAAATATAATCAATAATCGAAGATATTTTTGTTAAATCATTTTAATGAGAATTTAGTGGCTGGTTTTTCTGAGCCTAAGCGGGTTTCCGGCGAATGAAAGGACTGCCCTTTTCCCAAAAAGCGAAAAACATGTTTGTTATGCATAAATACAATCGTTAATCGAAGATATTTTTGTTAAATCATTTTAATGAGAATTTAGTGACTGCTTTTTCTGAGCCTAAGCGGGTTTCCGGCGAATGAAAAAGCAGTCACTAAATTCTCATTACTTAATTACCAGAAAATAACGCATTATAGCTAATGTTAAAAGATAACAAACATGTTAGCTTAGTCTAACTGTTTGAATTCCCACACCTTTTTGTTGCAGATTCAGCAGGTTTTTCTTTACTAAAAACAACTATCTAATATACTTCATTAACAGTTTCAAATCATTACTGTTTTATTAATGATTCTCATCACTCATATGGCATGTAATTTGTATACTACCAGGTCGTGTTTCTTGTCTATAATAGATTTTTTTTCAAATCAAATATGCCTTAAGCATTCCTTTAAAAGGAGGGGAACAGTCAGGCAATAAAAAATATCCTTATTAACTTTTTAAAAAGGGGAAGGGAAAATGTTAGAAGCCGAAAAAAGAGAAATCCAGTTAGAAAGGAAAATGGATCACGATTTCCTTGAAGAAGTTCATAAAATCCCCGGAGGTGAAAAGATTGTGGACTGCATTCAATGCGGCAGCTGCACGGGTTCATGTCCGGTTTCCTATATGATGGATTATGCTCCGCGTAAACTCTTCGCAATGATAAGAGCAGGCTACAGAAAAGACGTAATGAAAAGCGACACTATGTGGATATGCGCTTCCTGTTACCTTTGTGCGGCCAGATGCCCCAAAGACATTAAGATAACCGACATCATGTACGCGCTTAAAAGACTTTCCATCAAATCTAAAGCCAATGTAGAGGGAAAGGCCGCCGCTTCCCTTTCCAAATCCTTTGTAAGAATGGTAAACAGATACGGGAGAAATCATGAACCTTTCCTGATTATGGATTTCTTTTTAAGAACCAACCCCCTGGGACTGATTAAAAATACCGGAGTAGGTCTTAAACTTCTGACACACGGAAGGCTTCCTTTAATGCCCAAAAAAATTAAAGGCATTGATCAAATAAGAAAGATAATTCAAAAAGCCGAACGCTTAGGAGGTTATTAATGGAATATATATACTATCCGGGCTGTTCTTTAGAAGCGACAGCAAAATCTTACGACACTTCAGCCAGAGCAGTTGCCAAAAAACTTGGACTAACATTTAAGGAGCTTGAAGACTGGAACTGTTGCGGTGCAACGGCCTACATGTCAGTAAACGAATACCTTTCCTTCGGAATATCCGGAAGAAATCTGGCCCTGGCAGAAAAGAACGGAAACGGAAAAGACATTGTTTGCCCCTGCTCGGGTTGCTACACAACACTTAAGAAAACCGATACATACATTAAAAAATATCCGAAACTTAAAAGCGAAGTAAACGACGCGCTTTCAACTTCCGATCTGAAATATAACGGTAACGTTAAGGTAAGGCATCTTCTTGACGTTATAGTTAACGATGTCGGAATGGATAAAATCAAAAAGGCCGTTGAAAAACCCCTTAAGGGCCTCAAAGTTGCCTGTTATTACGGCTGTCAGATAGTAAGACCCGAATGCGATTTCGACGATCCCGAGCTTCCTGTCAAAATGGATGAACTCGTCGAAGCGCTGGGAGCCACCCCGGTTTATTTCCCGATGAAAACAAGATGCTGCGGTGGTTCTTTAATGGGAACCAAAGAGGACTTAGCCCTGAGACTGGTTAAAAACTTACTGCTCTCCGCTTACAGAAATAATGCTGATCTTATGGTCACAGTTTGTCCTCTGTGCCAGATCAACATCGATGTTTATCAGGATAAAGTTAAGCATGAGTTCAACGTTAAATTCGATATGCCGATACTCTACTTCACACAACTAATGGGTGTTGCCATGAATATACCAAAAAAAGATATTAAACTTGATTCCCAGATTGTTCCAGTTGAAAAACAACTTCAAAAGTTTGCTTAATAAGGAGGCTTAGAATGAGTAAACCTAAAATAGGCGTTTATGTCTGTCACTGCGGTACGAACATAGCCGGTACGGTGGATGTTGAAGACGTTGCAAAATATGCGTCCACACTTGAAAATGTAGTTATTACCCGAGACTACAAATTCATGTGTTCCGATCCCGGTCAGACACTTATTGAAGAAGATATTAAAAATCTCAAACTCGACAGGGTTGTCGTCGCATCATGCTCACCTACGATGCATGAAAAAACCTTCAGAGGAGCGTGCAGAAGAGCTGATCTCAATCAGTATCTCTTTCAAATGGCCAATATCAGAGAACACTGCTCATGGGTCACCATAGATAAATCAGCAGCAACGGAAAAGGCCAAGGCTTTAGTTAGAGCGGCTGTAAGAAAGGCCTCATTTCTTGAAGCTTTGGAAACAAAAGAAGTTCCTATCAATCCAAATACTTTGATTATCGGCGGAGGAATTGCAGGCATTCAGGCAGCCCTCGATATAGGCGACTCCGGCAATAAAGTTTATTTGGTTGAAAAAGACCCGTCAATCGGCGGGCATATGGCATATTTCGATAAAACTTTCCCTACCCTTGACTGCGCGGCATGTATTCTTACTCCGAAAATGGTAGATGCAGGTCAACACAAACATATAAACCTTATGACATATTCGGAAGTTGAAGAAGTTGCGGGATATGTCGGCAATTTTAAAATCAAGGTAAAACATAAAGCAAAATATGTTGACGGCACAAAATGTAACGGCTGCGGTGCCTGTTGGAATCACTGCCCTTCAGTAACATCTCCTGTGAGAAGAGTAATAAAGAAAGGTAAGCAGATAATTAACCAGAGATCGTTTAAAAATTGAGGTAATTAAAGTGAAGCTGGAAGAGGTAAAAAATATTTTAGATTGTGAAGTGATCTACGGCCGTGAGAATCTGGGCCAGGAAGTCAATGTCGGTTGCGGATCCGACCTGATGAGCGATGTTTTATCCTTTATAAAACCTCAATCATTACTTTTAACGGGTCTTTCAAACGTTCAATCCGTAAGAACAGCCGACATCGCCGATGTCAGAGCTATTATTTATGTCAGGGGAAAACGTCCTGATGAAAGAGCTTTGGAGCTCGCCAAGGAGAAAAATCTACCTTTGATGTCTACGAAGCTCATGATGTACGAAGCATGCGGCAAGCTTTACTCAGCCGGGCTTCCGGGACGTTTATAAATATTATGCAGATAGAGATAGTTTTGAACAACCAGATAATAAGTGAAAATTTTGAAATTATTGGAAAAGACTTAAACAACGCCGGAAAAGCATCAACAAGAATAAAATCTCTTTTAAAAAAGATCGGTATTGATCCCTCGGTAATAAGGCGTGTCGGGATCGCATGTTATGAAGCAGAAATGAACATAGTAATGTACGCAATCACAGGAACCATGGAGGTAAAGATATCCTCTGAAAAGATACATATATTGATTTATGACGAGGGTCAGGG
>CAYYBZ010000159.1:928-5549 GCA_964470285.1 uncultured Oligoflexia bacterium | reverse complement strand
GATCTTTTATTTCTATTTTTGCCTGTAATTCCTTGATTTCCTTTGAAAGTATTTCGGTTTCCTTGTTAAGTGAGGCTATCTTTGATTTGAGCTTTTTAGATTCCTGATCGGGGTCGGATTTCTTTACAATATCTGAGTTGTCTTTAGCCTTTTGCGGTTCCTTTGTGTGTTTTTCCTTTTTATTATAAAGCTGTGTTTGCTCTTCTGACTCGGAAGATTCCTGTTTGCTGGCTTCGACTTTGTCCTCCTTTGATGAATCTTCGGGAATTATTTCGTCAAGGGGGCCTCTGTCGTGGTCAAGTTTCTTAAAATCTTCTTCTCTTTTTATTTTTTCGGCGCTTTGTTTGGGAATATTTTTCTTTGTTCCGCAGGATTTGCAGACATACGTATCCATACCGGATTCCATCTGACGACTGGCTTTATCCATTTTAAGTTTGCATTTTGAACAGGTAATATCTGGCATTGCTAATTCCTTGTGTTGCTGAAATTATATATTAACAGTGAGTTTTTTAAGTAGCTCAAGATTATCCAGTGTTTTGCCGGCTCCTAAAACAACCGCGCTTAAAGGATCTTCAGAGAGAATAACGGGTAATCCTGTTTCCTGACTTATTAAATTATCCAAATTTTTCAGAAGGGCGCCTCCGCCGGTCAGTACTATTCCGCGGTCTGAAATGTCGGCTGCAAGCTCCGGAGGTGTTTTCTCAAGTGTCAGTCTTATGGCTTCTATAATTGCCTTGATCGGTTCATTTAAGGCTTCTCTTGCTTCTTCCGAGCTTATATTTACTGTGATAGGAATTCCCTTTACAAGATCCCTTCCTTTAACTTCCATAACGGATTCACTTTTTGAAGGCAGGGCGTTTCCAATGGTCATTTTAATCTGTTCGGCGGTATTATCTCCGATAAGGAGTGAATACTTTTTCTTTAAATAGCTGATAATTGCTTCATCCATTTTATCTCCGGCTATTCTGATGGACTGGCTGATAACGATTCCGCCTAGAGAAATAACAGCAACTTCAGTTGTACCCCCTCCTATATCTACGACCATATTGCCCGATGGTTCGTTAATGGGCAGATCGGCTCCAAGTGCTGCGGCGATAGGTTCTTCCATGAGATATACTTCTCTGGCTCCCGCTGAAATTGCAGATTCGTGAACGGCTCTTTTTTCTACTTCGGTAACGCCTGAGGGAATGCAAATTACTATTCGGGGTCTTATCATAATTCTGCGGTTATGAGCCTTACTGATGAAGTACTTAAGCATTGCTTCAGCCATGCTGAAATCGGCAATAACACCGTCTTTCATGGGTCTTATTGCTATTATGTTGCTCGGAGTCTTGCCTATCATTTCCTTAGCCTGTTTTCCGAAGGCTAATGGTTTTGCATAGCCTCCTTTAGCGGAGTAAACGGCTACAACCGAAGGCTCGGAAATTGTAATTCCCTTGCCCTTCTGATAGACAAGCGTATTTGCCGTTCCAAGATCTATTGCAAGATCGGTTGAAAAGAATCCTATTAGCGATTTAAACACCTGAAAAATCTCTCCTTAAGGAGGTTGTCATCTAAATTCGCTAATATATAGCAGGACTTACAGCTTCGGTCAATTTAAATAAAGTATGTGTATCTAATAAGGTTAATAAGTGTCTTTAAATATGCGGGCTGTATTATGCGGTACTTTGGCCCCGGGAACTTTTCTCGTTATATAGTAGCGTTTTTTACCCGTTAAATCCTCATTGTCCCTGGCAACAAAAGTCAGTGCGTTGATGCCTTCGTCTAGTTTAATTTTTATTTCAAATGACCCTTTCTTCATGGGACTGTTTTTACTGTAAAGCGATTTGTAAAATACTTTTTTGTTGTTAACGAGTACAAACATATCTTTTAATGAGTTGTCGTCATTCAGTATTCCGCGAATGTTTAAGTATTCCTCTTTTGTAGATAGAGGGATTCTTTTCTGGCCGACCAGTATTATTTGCGGAGGAATTTTCCTCATTGTATATTTAATAAATCTATCCGGTTTGTCTGTGGGCTGAGCTTTTGCATTTTTTACTTTGGATGATAAAACCCACCCGCTTCTTGTATTGCTTAGCGAGACTTTATAATAGTTCGGTACATATGCCGTAGATTTTAAGACGGCACTCTTTTTTAGAGTTGCCATAACAGGGGAGTCTTTATAAGGACTTGAGAAAATTCTTATATGATCGGTTTTTGGTGTTACAATGTTAAAGAGCTTTTTAGGTTTTGGCGGATTAAGCCATACCTTAAGCTTTAAGGTTTCAGTTATGTATTCTCTGAAAATAGAATCGTAAACGGTCAGGTTTAAATCAATGTTATACTTGTCATAGTAGTCTCTGACTTCAAAAAGAAAACCGGAGGTTTTAATGTCACCGGGTTTTAGCTCCCCTAAAGGGTTTCTACCCCTAATCAAAAGAATACCCTGTCCGGATTCATTTTTTAATGCGGATAGATTTTCTTTTGATGTTCCTAGACCTATATTTTTGGTTGAAAGAATAAGTGCAATTTTCTCACCTTTTTCAATCAGGCTGTTGCCGTTCCCTTCGGAGTTGAATGTCCCGTCATCGACAATTTGGTAATTTAAAGCAAAGACGGGTTTATTAAGACCTTTGATAATAAAATCTTTGGTGACCGAAGTAGGTAAGTTTCCCAATTTCTCATCGAAAGTTAATGAAAATGTTACTGATTTATTCTCTGCAATTTCCGGAACTTTAATGTTTATCTTTCTTTTTACGGTTTGATTGGGGTTTAGGTTTCCGAAAATAATTTCTCTGTCGGAGAAAAAGGGATAGTCGGAATGTGATATGGCCCAAAGTTTGTAAAGATGACATTTCCCGGAATTTGAAACTACAACTTCAATGGGTATTTCAGATCCGGCAGTAACGTACGGAACGTTGTTGTTAATATTTATCGATGCCGTAGGGGGAGAACACTGGCTTGCTCGTTTGATTGTCTTTTCTGACATTTTCCAGTTAACATTAAGTTCTGCAAGTGCTTTGTTTATCTTTTTCTTTTCCATCCGGGAATACTTCTTTACTATTCCGCCTATACTTTTCATAATAAGTTCTCTGTCCGTAAACTGAGATTGGCTGATTATTTCGGATGCCATCCTTACCTCAAAGTCTTTCCTGATTTTCTTAAGTTTTTCCTTTTCGGACTCTTCTTTGGGGATAACGGCGGTATCATCATTTTCTGATTCTTTGTCTATAAAGTAATATTTAACCTGGTATAAAGGTTTTTCGTAATGCGGTTGAGATTCTTCAAATGCCTTGTCCAGATCTTCTTCTCTTATTCTTCTTTCACTTCTGAATAAATTCATATTATCGGTATCTATCCTAACGGGTAGAACCATTATGTCGGGCATAATTCCGTAAGATTGTATGGATTTGTCCCCGGGTGTAAGGTATTCGGCGATAGTTAGTTTTAAAGCGTAATTCTCAGGCAATTTGTAAATGGACTGAACCGAACCTTTTCCGAAGGTTTGACGACCGATAACAATAGCCTTGTTATTGTTTTTTAATGCCCCGGCTACAATTTCTGAAGCGCTTGCCGAACCTCCGTCTACTAAAACAGCGATAGGATATTTGGGTTCAATTCTGTTGTTATGGGCGTTTTCAACTTCTCTTCTGGTTTTTCCAAAAGCTACCGTTGTGACAATTGTACCTTGCTCTAAAAAAATGTCGGAAACTTTTATGGCCTGGTCTAAAAGTCCTCCGGGATTGCTTCTTAAATCAAGAATTAATCCTTTAATAGGATTCATTTGAGCTTCAAGTTTTCTAAGATGTTTAAAAAGATCCGAATTTGTATGGCTTTGGAAATTTTTTATTCGTACGTAGCCGATAGAATCGTTAATACGGTGAGATTCAACACTTTTTACTATTATGATGTCTCTGATTATCTTATATTCTTTAGGAGATTTAAATCCGTTACGATTGATAGTAATATTGCACGGTTGACCTTTTTTCCCTCTCATTCTGTCAACGGCTTCGGAAAGTGTCATGTTTATAGTTGATTCATCTTCAATCTTCATTATATGGTCGCCGGCCTTAAGACCCGCTCTGTAAGCCGGAGTATCATCTATCGGGGCGATTATGGTAAGCTTTGCGTCTCTTAAGGCGATTATTATTCCAAGACCGCCGAAAGAACCCTGAGTATTGACCGTTGTTTCATTATATAGTTCTGGAGACAACAGGATTGAATGAGGATCAAAATTATCAAGAATACCCTTAATTGCGTTTACCTCCAGATCCACGTCTTTTAGTTCTGATGTAGCATTCTTTTTTACAAAGACTAGAATTTTTGAGAGCCTTGATTGTAATTCATCGAGATCTTTAACATCGGTTTCAGTAACCATTTTCGCTGAAGCCACAATGATCTCTTTAAAACCGCTCTTCTTTTCCCGAACGATTACCTCGGCAATATTGTCCTGAATACCGCCCAAGGCGTCCTCGAACATTTTTTCAGCAGATATCTTGGACGGATCAACATACTTTTCCTTGATGTGATAGAGAACCTTTTCAAGCATGTTAAGTTTCTCAAGTCTGGTTTTGTTTTTAAGCGTTTTTATTTTAAGCGTTTTTATTTTAGGTTCTAACCATATCTTTGCCCAGGGAGGAAG
>CAYYBZ010000159.1:0-918 GCA_964470285.1 uncultured Oligoflexia bacterium | reverse complement strand
TGGTTTTGTTTTTAAACCAGTCAAAAGCAAATGCCTCTTTGTAAAGAGAGCCGTCGCTTACAAAAAATATTTGAAAAGATACAAGAAGAAAGCAGGCTGTAACGAACAGTCCGATATATATCTTCTTTGAATTACTATGTTTTTTTCTCATACATTTCCCAACCTATGTTTTTAAGGGATTTAAATAACACAATTTACCATTATATAAGATACCGGTTGAGCTTTAAAGTAGATTTTAAGGCAGGGAAATAATAAGACTTTTGCCAACATTTGACTTGACCTTTCCCTCCCAACTCGGATATATATTCCCCTTCACAGCTCTTTAATAAGTGCAAAAGCGGAAGTTTTTACATGCGGGTGTAGCTCAGTTGGTAGAGCATCACGTTGCCAACGTGAATGTCGCCAGTTCGAACCTGGTCACCCGCTTATTAAAAAGCCAGCCCTTAAGGCTGGCTTTTTAATTATGTTAATTGATTTATGGATTAACGATATTCACTAAATGGCAGAAAATAAAAAGATATCTTTTCACTCATTAGCGCCTTTTGCTCTTATACTGGTTTCCTTTTTTTGGGGAGCCACTTTCCCGCTTGTAAAAGAAGCCTTAAAAGATTTTTCACCACTTTACTGGGTGGCTTTTAGATTTCTTTTAGCCGCTTCTCTTTTCGGTATCGTTTATATTCTAACCCCCGGAAATAAAATTAAAGGAGTTAAGCAGGGAATAATACTGGGTTCTGTTCTGGGAAGCGCTTTTATACTCCAGACTATCGGCATAAAACTTTCTTCAGCCGCCACCATGGGGCTTTTAACCGGGTTGATTCTTCCTTTTATATATGTCCTTGAAACCCTGTTTGCAAAAAGAAAACTTAAGAATAAGGTTAAACTGAGTCTTTTTCTTGCTTTCATAGGCTTTTTCCTTCT
>CAYYBZ010000158.1:0-5554 GCA_964470285.1 uncultured Oligoflexia bacterium | reverse complement strand
CCGGCACTATTTAAGTAAATTGATAACTTCCTCTTCTTCGGGAAATCTTCCTTCAGTCAGTTTTGAAAAAATCTGTCTACCGTCTTTGAAGATTTCATAAGCTCCGCCCGAAGATTTTTCAATCTCTACCTTTGCATTTTTAAAGGTTTTTTCTATTAAAGCGGCCAAACTGGACGCTCTTGGCAGGTAGTTTCACTGAACACAGTACTGAATTTTAATTTTCATAGAAAAAACTCCCCATTATAAAGTTTTATCTTTTATATCCGGCGATTTGGTAGCGGCAGTGGGTGATATTTCACCGGCTGTAAAACCGTTGCTTGTTGCTGGCTGAATGGTTATCGGCCTTGCCAGTCTTGAATCCGCTCCGAGTTCATATGTCCTTCCGCGCCAGACAACTTTTCTTCGGCTTAAAACGCTTAATAAAACGAAAGGAGCTGAAAGCCAAAGCATAAATGAAACCCATAAATGCCTAAGCTTAATCGGTGCTCCTCCTAGAAGTTCATGAAGGCTGTTTGTGCTGTACGAAATGGCGAAGGGAACGGAAAGTGTTGCCATTGAAGCCAGTAACCATCCGTTTGCAGCCGAGAGAACGGAAAGTACCAGTGCTCCGAAAAATGTAATTCCCCTTACGGCATTGGATATTTTAAACGACCAGCCAAGACCTGTTCTTGAGAATGTCATCCATTTTACATAAATATCCCAGAATTCCTTAGGCGTTACGTTTTGCTGAATTATCGGAACGGATTTGGGAGCGATGATATTTTCGTAGCCTGCATCGTAAACTCTTTTACCGATATACATATCGTCTACCAGCTGTCCTTCGGCTGCGGCAAGCCCTCCTATTGCATCAATTGTTTGTCTTTTAAAGAGCATGTACTGGCCCATTATAAACTCGAATCTGTTGGAATTTTTCAAAGCTATTTTCTCTACGTCCGGGCTGTACATTCCGTTAAGCATCAGAGAGTATCCTACATCTCCGAATGTCTTCATCTCTTCAGAGGCGTAAACAGGGGTAAATGCGCTGCCTGCATCTTTATTGGAGAGAAGCGTTTCGGCCAGTATTCTTAATATGTCTTTATCAGGTCTTATATCGGAATCGGCAAACGCAATAAGATCGAATTTTGCGTGTTTAAATCCTTCTATCATGGCGTTTAATTTCCCGGTTCTCCCCTTCGGAGGGTTTCCGGAAAATACAATTTTAGCATCCATATTGGAATTTAGTCTGTGTATATTGGCAATTTCTTCTACGACTATAGGATAAGCGGGTTCCTGATTATCATCAAAAACAAAAATTGTTTCTACTTTTCCCGGATAACCGTTGTCAAGAGCGGCTTTAATATTTTCCCTTGCTCCGTGATCCATTCCTTTAATGGGCCTTATTACGGAAACAGAAGGGTAGTTAGGTAAACGGTTTTTAATCCTGGGTCTTTTAATGGCGTCAACCAAATCATTGTGAGCGTTAAAAACCCAAAGAAGCATTAAAAGAGCAAGCAGAAAAACCGAGATTTCTAAAAGCATAATTTAACTCCTATAAACTTTCGTAGTTTACCCTATTTATTTATAAAACAAAGTGCTGTGTGTAATCAATATGTAATGTTAGCTATGTCTAAAATAGTTAGTAATATTAAACACATATTTGATGTTTTGAAAAGAGCAATTCGACAGATCTACAGATAATACAGGTTGGCTTTTATCATGTATAACGTAATGCGTCAAGTTATAGTTTTTATTTAATTCACATTACAGTTAAAATTATGATTCTGATTAAGATTTAGGAAGTTTAGGCTGCTTTTGAGCGTTCAACAGAAATGATTCCCTTGATTTTCTCGATATTTTTTATCATGTTGTAAAGCTGTGTAGAGCTTTCAAGAGCTACTTCAAAAAGCAGATTTGCCTTTTTATCCTTTGTTGTAGATATGCTGGCGTTTGAAATATTTGCACCCGATTGCGCAATTGCCTTTGAAATATCGGCTAAAATTCCCGGATTATCGTCGCTTATTACCCTGATTCTTGTATATCTGGTATGCTGACCCGGTTTGGTATCCCATTGAACATCCACTTTTCTTTCCGGATCGATTTCCAAAACCTTATAACAGTTTGTTCTGTGTACGGTTATTCCGCGGCCCCTTGTAACAAAACCGATTATTGAATCTCCGGGAAGGGGATTACAGCATTTCCCGAATCTTATCAAAACATCTTCAACTCCTCCGACTTTTATAGCCTGTTTATGCTTACCTGCGATTTTCCCGATAATGTTTGAGAAGAATGATTCCTCTTTGGTTTCCTGAACGGACTTTTTATCTTCGTCGGGAATAAGTTCCTTAATTATAGCCTGTGAAGAATCCTTGCCGTATCCGATGGAATGTAACATTTCTTCAATACCGCTGTAGTCCAGCTTTAGGGCAATATTTTTAAGTGTTCCGTCCCTTAAAATCTTCGAATAACTCATTCCCTGTTTTCTTAAATCCTTTTCTAAAATCTCCTGACCTATCTTTTTGGCCATTTCTCTCTGTTCGCCTTTTATAACCGATCGGATTTTTGATTTGGCATTGGATGTAATTGCTATTTTCAGCCAGTCTTTTGAAGGTTTTTGATTCTCCGAGGTTATTATTTCGATCATGTCTCCGTTTTGCATTTTATATTTTAAAGGAACAATCTTTCCGTTGACCTTTGCCCCTGCACAGTGATGGCCTACCTCAGTATGAATTCTGTAGGCGAAATCAATCGGAGTTGCACCTCTTGGAAATTCTTTGACTTCTCCCCGGGGAGTGAAAACAAAAACCTCTTCAGCGAAAAGATCAAGTTTTAAGGCCTCATAAAACTGCGTTGAATCAGTGAAATCCTGCTGCCAGTCTATAATCTGCTTTAACCATGTAAATCGCTCAATGTCTTTTATGTTAAACTTCTGCCCCGATTTATAAACCCAGTGAGCGGCTATTCCTTCTTCTGCTACATTGTGCATTTGGCTGGTTCGAATCTGTATTTCAAGACGTTCGCCTTCCGAACCAATGACTGTTGTGTGAAGGCTCTGATATAGATTAGGTTTTGGAATGGCTATATAATCTTTAAATCTTCCGGGAACGGGTTTCCAAAGGGAATGTATTATTCCAAGGGCTCCGTAACAGTCCGGAACGGTTTCTACTAAAACCCTGAAAGCCAGAATATCGTTTATCTGTTCAAAGTCGAGTTTACGGTAATCCATTTTTTTATAGATGCTGTATAAATGTTTGTGCCTCCCGTTTACTTCGGCTTCAATCCCTCTACCAATAAGAATTTCTTTTATTCGCTCAATAGTATTTTTTATGTATCTTTGTCTTTCCTTTTTTGTCGAATCAAGCTTATCCGTTAAGGTGTAATAAATGGGAGGTTTAAGATATAGAAGGCATAAATCTTCAAGCTCTATTTTTAGCCAGCTTATTCCAAGACGTGAAGCTAAAGGGGCGTAAACATCCAAGGTCTCCTGGGCTATCTCCCTTTGTTTTATTTCGTCGAGATGTTTAAGGGTTCTCATGTTATGAAGCCTGTCGGCAAGTTTAATCAGCATAACCCGGATGTCTTTGCTCATTGCAAAGAGCATTCTTCTGAAATTTTCGGCCTGTCGGTCATGTTTGCTGATAAAAGAAATTTTGCTTAACTTTGTAAGAGAATCAACCATGAAGGAAATTTCTTCACCGAAAGCATCTTCAATCGACTTTTGAGTAGACTCGGTATCTTCCACTATGTCATGAAGCAAAGCCGCGCATATGCATGGAGCGTCCATTTTAAGTTGGGTTACGACATAGGCCACTTCAACCGGGTGCTGCATAAAAGGTTCCCCGGATTTTCTTTTCTGACCTGAATGGGCCTTTTGAGCAAAATCGAAACTTTTTTGAATTACAGGTGTATCGTCACTGGGAAGATATTTTAAAGCGCTTTTTATTACGTCTTTGATTTCAGTCATAGTCTTTAGGAACGTGGTTATGAGAGTACATCATACTTGAATTATGGGTGAATATCAAACACTTACAAAGTTTTTAATTAAAATAATCTAATGATTACAAAAAGTTACTTTTCATGCTCGATTCTTAAGCAAATTTTGTTTAGTATTAATGATTCCTTTAAAGAAAGGTTTAATAAAATTATGAGAAATAAATCAGCTAAAAATTTCGAATTTACCAAGATGCACGGGCTTGGAAATGATTTTGTAATAATAGACGAAAGAGACGGAGAGTCTTTCGATTATAAGAAAAGTGCAAAAAAAATCTGTGAAAGAAGCACGGGGATAGGATGTGATCAGCTTTTAATCCTTGAAAAATCAAAAAGTGCAAAGGCTTTCATGAGGGTTTTCAATCAGGACGGGTCGGAAGCCGAAATGTGCGGTAACGGTTTAAGATGCGTTGCAAGTTTCATCAAGGAAAAAGACAGTTTAAAAGAAGACCGGATATTTATAGATACTCTTGGCGGTTTGAAAGTAGCAACCGTTCATTCTCTTAACGATATAGAAGTAGATATGGGAAAACCGGAATTTGATCCAAAAAAAATTCCCGTTAAAAGTTTAAATCAGGAAATTGAATACAGTTTAATTGTTGAAGGTCTGAAATATACAGTTACTTGTCTTTCTCTTGGTAACCCCCACTGCGTGATAATAGGCGATGAGAATCAGCTTAAGAAAATAGGCGAAATAGGTCCCGATATTGAAAGAGACAGCTTTTTCCCAAAAGGAACAAATGTTGAAATTGTTAATGTTATGGATTCAGAAAATATTTCAGTACGGGTTTGGGAAAGGGGAGCTGGGCAGACTCTGGCCTGCGGAACAGGGGCTACTGCGGCTGCTGTTGCTTGTCGGAAACAGAAGCTAGTTAAGAATTATGTAAAGGTTCATATGCCCGGAGGAGAATTAAAGGTAAGATGGGACGGAAAAGAAAGTGCTTTTTTAAGGGGTCCTGCCACAAAGGTTTTTGAAGGTTATTTTAATGAAAACATTGTTATGTAAAGTTGTTTTTTCAAGGAGGTTTTATGTTTGAGGGTGTCTATACGGCGCTTGTTACCCCTTTTAATAACTCAAGTATTGATTTCAAGGCTTTTGAAAAGCTGATAGAATTTAATATCGCAGGCAATGTTTCAGGCCTTGTGCCATGCGGAACCACTGCAGAAACTCCTACTCTTACGGACGGGGAATATGAAAAAGTTATTAAATTTACAGTTGAGAAGGCCGAAGGGAAGTGCAAAGTAATAGCCGGTGCCGGTTCAAATTCAACCTCTAAGGCTATAAGCAATGCTAAAACCGTAAAAGACTGCGGGGCTGACGCCGCATTAATTGTTACTCCTTTTTATAATAAACCCACTCAACAGGGACTTTTCGAGCATTACAGGGCCATTGCTGAAAAAGTCGATTTACCCCAGATTGTATATAATGTTCCCGGAAGAACCGGATGCAACATTTTACCTGAGACAATGGAAAGATTATCAACCATAAAACAGGTAGTTGGTGTAAAAGAAGCCTCCGGTGATCTTGCACAGATAACCGAGATAAGGAAAAGATGTCCGGATAATTTTTGCATACTTTCAGGCGATG
>CAYYBZ010000157.1:0-5574 GCA_964470285.1 uncultured Oligoflexia bacterium | reverse complement strand
AATTTACATATATTGTTTCGATCTCTTTATCTTTTTCGGGATCGTATACGATTAATCCGGTCTTATCCCGTCCTATGTTCGAGATTACATAAAGCATATTTCCGTCAAATGTGAACATCGCAGGGCTGAAGGTTTCCTTAAAATTGGTCGTTTTAATCGGTTTGAAGTCTGAATTCTCATCTTGTCTGTAAAGAAGTGTCTGATTAATTCCGTCGGTAATAGTAGCTATCCTGATTTTGCCCTCATGATCCGTCATCCAGTCTGTAATGTTACCTGGATTTTCGATTATCAATTCCATTTTCCCGGTGTAAACATCTATTTTGAAAGGATCGAATACCTGGGGATTTCTTTTATTGAGCTGAATAATCATTTCTCTTTCATTGTCTTCAAGATCGTCTATGACTCCAGCTTTGACCTTTTCAAAAGGTGTTAGATCCGTCTTCTTTGATCCGTCAATATTGACCGCGTAAAGTCTGAAATTTTCATCTCCTTTTGTATCCTGCGCATATACTATTCTTTCGTTATTTGCCCAGAAATAGTATGAGATATCTCTTTCAGTAGCATCTGTAAGTTTTGTCACCTCTTTTGAAGAAACTTTTCTGACATATACGTTCATTCTGTTCTTATAAGGCTTCATAAAGGCAATATTTTTTCCGTCCGGAGATATTTTAAATGCGGCCATCTCGGGATTTTTAAAGAAATCCCGCATTGGAATTAACGGCACTTCATTTTTTTTATTATTTGCATGCATACAGGCTCCGAAAGTTAAAATTAGTATTATCACAATAATCTTTGTAAATTTAATCACTGTTAAGGTCTACTAAAGATAGAGATAAAAATATACAAATATTAATTTGTCAACACAGCAACATTTATGTAAATTTGCTTTCACAACACAAAAAACCGGAGAATATTATGGAAATTATTAATAGAGTTAAAAATCTTATTATGACTCCCCAGGA
Source organism: uncultured Oligoflexia bacterium (assembly GCA_964470285.1). GTDB lineage: Bacteria > Bdellovibrionota_G > CAYYBZ01 > CAYYBZ01 > CAYYBZ01 > CAYYBZ01. The sequence continues at coordinate 4,612 of CAYYBZ010000157.1, read as the reverse complement.
AGAGTTCAAAAGGATCAAAAAGGAAAAAACTCCGGTTTCAGACCTTTTTACCAGATACGTAATAATATTGGCGGCCATTCCCCCGGTTTGCGGGCTTATCGGAGGAAATCTATTCGGTGCATCAAGAATTATGTTTCCTATGTTTTCCCCTTATTCAAAAAGTTTAACTGTTGCCGTTTTGTCCTATCTGGCCTCAATCGGAGGAGTTTTCGTTCTGGGTTTCGCAATCGATGCTTTAGCTCCATCATTCGGCTGCCAAAAGGACTCTGCCTCATCGTTTAAAATAGCCGCTTATGCCCCTACAGCGGCCTGGGGAGCGGGAGCTCTAAATTTGATTACGCCGCTTTCATTCCTGTCAGGATTACTGGGACTTTACTCTATTTATCTGTTATATGCGGGTTTAAAAACAATAAAGGATGTTCCCAAGGAAAAATTTATTGCTTACTTTGCTGCGACACTTGCCGTTTCTTTTGTTATATCCGCCATCATAGGTCTCATCATAAGCTCATTTACTTTTTCAAGCTACTGGATGAGCGGGTATAAGGGTTTTTAAGCGGGGGATCATGCTGATATGAAATTTAACGTTAACAATACAGAGGAAAAACAAAGAAATAAGAATCAGAGAATCGCCTACTTCTCTATGGAGATAGGGGTGGATTCATCAATTCCTACGTATTCAGGAGGCCTGGGAATACTTGCCGGAGATACCATCAAATCTTTTGCGGATCTAAACGTACCGATTATCGGAGTAACCCTTCTTTACCATGAGGGTTATTTTTTTCAAAAGCTTGAAGAGAACGGTAATCAGCTTGAGATGCCCCATGACTGGACTCCCGCCGATCATATGGAGCTTCTTCCAAACAAAGTATCGGTTAACATTGAAGGGCGTAAAGTCAAAATTCAGGCATGGGAATATACAGTAAAGGGAACTTCGAATCACATTGTGCCGATTATCTTTCTGGATACAGACATTGAAGAAAACTCAGATTACGACCGCAAGCTTACAGATACTCTTTACGGAGGTGACAGAAAGCACAGACTCTGCCAGGAAGTTGTTTTGGGAATCGGCGGAGTAAGAATGCTTAAGGAACTGGGCTACAGCAAAATAAAAAAATACCACATGAACGAAGGCCATGCCGGTCTATTAACACTTGAGCTTCTTAACGGCAGAAGAACTCCCAAAGAACCGGGCTGGGATTACGAAGGTCTTAATAAAATGTGCGTTTTTACTACACATACTCCCGTTCCCGCCGGACATGACAAGTTTGATTACAGCCTTGTTCAAAAAGTTCTGGGAGATTTTGTTCCGATAGAAATTCTTAAGCAAATGGGAGGTCAGGACTCTCTTAATATGACTCTTCTGGCCTTAAACCTGTCAGGATATGAAAACGGAGTGGCCAAGCAGCACGGAAAAGTTTCAAGGGAAATGTTTCCAGGTTATCACATTGATTCAATAACAAACGGAATCTATTCCCAAAGATGGGTATGTGAATGCTTCGGAAAACTTTACGATAAATACATGCCGGGCTGGCGAAAAGATCCTTTTACCCTTCGATATGCACTAAGTATTCCGCGAAAAGAAATATGGAACACGCATATGGAGGCAAAGAAAATTTTAATCGACTTCGTTAACAGGGAAACAAATGCCGGAATGGAATATGACACTCTTACATTGGGATTTGCCAGAAGAGCTACCGCCTACAAACGCGGAGACTTGATTTTCAGAGATATAAACCGTCTTATGAATATAGCGGATAACTCGGGCAAGTTTCAGATCATCTTCGCGGGAAAAGCTCACCCAAACGATAATCAGGGCCAGGCGCTAATCAAGAAAATTTTTGATGCCGCAAAGAAAATAAAACATAAAATTAACGTTGTTTATCTTGAAAACTATGATGCTCCGATTGCCAAAATGCTCGTTTCCGGAGTCGATGTCTGGTTAAATACTCCGAGAAGGCCCCAGGAAGCATCGGGTACATCTGGAATGAAGGCCGCACATAACGGAATCCCTTCTTTAAGTATACTTGACGGCTGGTGGATTGAAGGCTGCATCGAGGGTTTAACCGGTTGGTCAATCGGAGATCCAAAAGACGTTGAGAGTAACGACGACAAAGACGCTCAGGCACTCTACGACAAACTTGAAAAAATAATTATAGACAAATACTACTATCAGAGAACTCACTGGATTGACATAATGAGAAGATGCATAGCTATCAACGCATCATTTTTCAATACTCACCGCATGGTTCAGCAGTATGTTCTAAATGCTTATTTATCATAAAAGGGAAGAGCTGCTCTATTTACTCGTTGAACACCGTGACGGCTTTATTTACAGATTTTTCATCGGTAACATCCATTTCCAAAACATAAAGTTCAAGGCCTTCCTTGGCTAAAGTTTTTGCCGTTAGATAACCGAAGCCTGAACTTGAACCCGTTATTAAAACCGACATCTTATGTGTCATTTTGACTCTCCCTGTTATTGTTAGGAATCCTAACTATGACAGCATAGTACTTGAGATAAATTTCGCTGTCAACCGTAAATTTTAATAAGTTAAACTTAGACTGTTATTTATTGGCTACGTATTCTTTACCCAGAAGCTCTCTTGCGACAATGAGTTTTTGAACTTCAAGTGCGCCTTCGGCCCACCAGTAACTTCGCACTCCTTTGAGCGCTAAATCGAGCGGGCATTCTTCCGTATACCCGAAGGCCCCGAACCATTGAATGGCATCATTAATGGCTTCAAATGCCCATTGCGGGCCCAGCATTTTTGCTTCAGAGCAGGCCTTTGTAACAGCAAACCTGCCCGGATCGTCTTTAGTTCCTTCCCTTCCTTTTAACCAGAGAGCCTTGTAACCTAAAAGCCTCAGAGCATCCAGCTTTGACCAGTGTTCGGCAAGCTTAAATTGAACACCCTCGTATTTACCTATCGGTTGACCGAATGTTTTTCTTATCTTTATATATTCCATTGCATGTTCCAGAGCGCTTTGAGCAGCCGAAGCACAGATAACCGCGATAATAGCTCTGGCATAATCAAAACCTTCAACCAATCTGTAAAAGCCCTTATTTTCTTCACCTATAAGATGATGGGCCGGAATTTCGACATCTTCAAAGGCCATTCCGCCTGTTGAAATCCCTTTTCTTCCCCAGTCTTTTAAATATGTCGGTCTTAGTCCCTTAACATTTTTGTTAACGGACAGATAAAAAAGACTCATGCCTCGAGTCCCTTTTGACGGATCCGTTTTGAAAATTGCAACGTAACCGCCGCCTTCAGGCATCTGCTCCATACTTTCCCTAACCCCTGAGATAAACATTTTCTCGCCGTTTATTACCCATTTATCGCCCTTTTTTACCGCTGTTGTTCTTGTATTTCCAAGATCGGTTCCGGCATCGGGTTCTGTTGCTGCAATGCCTAAAAATGCATTTCCTTTTGTAACATTCGGCAGCAAATCTTCTTTGCATCGCTCATTTGCATATTTATCAAAAACATAACCCCATGCGCTCGGCACAAGAAAAAATGTCGGTATAGCGCAACTAATATCTGCTCTTGCAAGTTCTTCCGCTGCAATTCCAACCGTAATCGGATCGGCTTCAATTCCCCCGTATTGCTGAGAAACCGTCATTGCCATAAGTCCCATATCGGCTATGCCCTTTATTATTTTGTCAGGGATTTTCTCTTCCTCTTCCATTTTTCTTATAACGGGCTTTATTTCCTTTTTACCGAAATCCCTAATGCTCTGAGCAATTGCTTTCTGTTCATCAGTGAATTCAAAGTTAAGCATTGATTACCTCCGTTTTAAGAAGCTAACAACTTATCATTATATTTACGCTTTTATCAACTCGAATTTTCGTAATTTACTTGTTTGACTAATAGCTTATTCCGCTATAATCTACCATTTGTAGGGGATTCGCTGGCATTCTTAATCTTACTGATTTTCTTTTGACGATAATGATGCAGCATCTCAAAACAAATATTTTCCTAAATATCATTTTTCTTATTTTAAACGTTCTTCTAATCGGATTAATTTTAAGTATTCAAAGCTTATCTGCAGCGATAAAAATCTTCGCCGTTCTGTCCGTAATAACTCTTGTGTCCTTATACTTCTTCTCAAAATCAAAAGATTTAAAAAAGTTTCTAAAAATTAATGCAAAACTACTGAAGCGGGAAAGAGATATAGAAGAAATTAATAACAAGTATAAGTTTCTTGTAGAAAATATCTCTAACGTGACATTATTAACCGATTTAAATGGAAATATTGAATATTGCAGCCCATCAATAAAACAATTCGGTGGCTATGATTATAAAAACCAAATCGGCAAGAATATAGAAGATTATTTTATGATCAGAACCGAATTCGAAAAGATTGCCTGGACCCTGCAAAGCCCCGTGAAAAAAGATCAAACGGAAATTTTCGAGTTTCTGTTCAAACAGAAAAACAGAAAACCCTTTCCTGTAGAGGCAAGAGCTGTTCCGACATATAAAGACGGCAAAATGACCGGATTTCAATTTACATTGAAAGATATAGCAAAACAAAAACGTTCGGAAAGCCTTTTAAATCTGCAAAGGGATGTTTCGCTGACCTTCGGTTCCGATAAAACACTTAAGAATATCCT
>CAYYBZ010000156.1:0-5584 GCA_964470285.1 uncultured Oligoflexia bacterium | reverse complement strand
GGAGATCAAAGATGGGGCTATTAAAGGGTGAAATGACAGGGACAAATCAGCCCGGTACTTCATTCAATGCCATATTAGATAAGGGCAGTGAATTTGAAGGAAAGCTTACTTTCGAAGGTACCGTCAGGATTGACGGAAAATTCAAAGGTGAGATTTTCTCTGATGCAAATCTTGTGGTCGGTGAAAGCGGAAAAGTCGAAGCGGATATAAGCGTAGGTTCGGTTGTTGTTTCAGGCGAAGTTACAGGAAACATAAAGGCAACGGGCAAAGTTGAAATTCATGCTCCGGGTACAGTGAGGGGAAACATCAATACTCCGGCCTTGGTTATCGAAGAAGGTGTTGTTTTTGAAGGAAGCTGCTCGATGTCTAACGGCAGAGACAGAAAAACCCAAATCTCAACCAGAATTGAAAAGAAAGAGGAGCCCGAAACAGAAGAAGCAGATTTGTGATTTTTAGGCGGGATTTTAACGGAAAATGGCCGATAGACTTTATCCAGATGCTACGCTGTTTATTCAGCTCATAATATTTCTTCTACTTCTTTTCGTAATATCAAGGCTGGTTATAAAACCGGTTTTGAACGTGATAAGGGAAAGAAGAAAGAGAACGCTCGGTGCGCGGGAAGAAACCCTCAAACTAAAAGAACAAATTGAAGGAATGCTAAAGGACTACAACGAAAAGCTTTCTGCGGCAAGAAAAGAAAACGCAAGGAATATCGAGCAGATGAAAAAAGAAGGCGAAGAACTCGGAAAAGGAATAGTCGAAAAGGCCAAGAAAGAAAGTGAAAAATCCTTTGCCGACGGTAAAAGGAAAATCTGGGAAGAGGCTGAAAATGTCGAAAAGAAACTAGAGGAAAAAGCCCAAGAGTTCTCAGATGATCTGGTTTCAAAGATTTTAAAGTAGCGGTTATGAACATTAAATTATTTGTTTCATCTGTAATATTTTTTATATTGCCTGTTACGGCATTTGCTTCAGAAAAAGGAGAGGGCATAAGCCTGCTTCCCGGTTATCTCAATCTTGCAATATTTTTAATATTACTGCCTCTGGTTTTGAAAGGGCTTCTTAATTTCAATCTTTTTACGTATTTCAAGGACAGAAAAAAACAGGTTTCAAGGGATATTGAAGAATCTTTAAAGGAAAAGGAAAAAGTAACACAGACTTTTGAGACGCTAAAAACAAAGATGGATAAAATTTCCGAAGAGATGGATGAAATGGCAAAAGACGCAAGCGAATACGGTGAAAGAATTAAAAAAGAAGTCTTGGAAGCTGCAAAACAGAGGGCCGAATTCCTTATTGGTGAAGGAAGACTGATGGTTGAAAAAGAGACGCTGGAGGCCAAAAGACATCTTAAAAATAAACTAAAGGATCTCTGCGCTCTTAAAACCGAAGAGAAAATAATGAAAAAACTCGGTAAAAAAGAACAATCAGAGTTAATCGATAGCGGCATTAAACAGCTGGAGGCTATGTAAATGTCCGGAGAAATTGCTGCAAAAAGATACGCAAAGGCACTGTTTGAACTTGGTGTAGAAAAAAAATGTATATCAGAGTTTGAAAAGGAACTTTCGTATTTCAGGGATTTAACCGAAGGGGGAAAGCTTGAGTTCCTTTCGAATCCCATTTTTACAAAAGATGAGAAAAAGTCGGTTCTTTATAAGCTGGCTGACAAACAGAAGACATCGAAGGATTTTAAAAGATTTCTGGAAATACTTACCGAGGAAAAAAGAACTGAGGAAATTCCCGATATTCACCGTTTCTTTGAAAAATTTTATAACGAACATGAAGGGCAGGAGGAAGCATATGTTTATTCTTCAGTCAATCTGTCTTCCGGTCAACTTGATAACCTTTCAAAAGTTCTCTCAAAAGTTAGAAAAAAGAAAATTATAATCCAGAACAAGATTGATATATCTTTAATAGGCGGTATCAAAGTAAAGATCGGAAGTTTTATTTACGACGGCAGTGTCAGGGGAATTATTGATAAATTCAAATCTGACTTTTAGCCTTAAATAAAAAAATATTGGTATGAACGCGGGTATTAGAAATTAAATGCCCTTAAATTGTCAGGAGGATACAAATGGCTTTAAAGGCGGAAGAGGTTAGCAGCATTATCAAAAACCAGATCCGGGATTATGAGAAAAAGCTCGAAGTCTCGGAAACCGGGTATGTCCTTTCAGTGGGAGACGGAATAGCGAGGGTTTACGGTCTTGAAAACGCAATGGCGGGCGAGCTTTTGAAATTCCCCCATGACGTTTACGGTATAGTCCTGAACCTCGAAGAAACAAATGTGGGATGCGCACTTTTGGGTGATGATGAACTAATCATGGAAGGTGATTTGGTCGAGAGAACCCAGAGAATTGCAAGCGTTCCCGTTGGCAAAGAACTGCTTGGAAGAGTTATTGATGCCCTGGGCAGGCCGATTGACGGAAAAGGAGCAATTAACGAAAAGGAAAAAAGAAGAGTCGAGGTTAAGGCTCCGGGTATTGTCGTCAGGCAGCCCGTTAAAGAACCTCTTCAAACCGGCCTTAAATCTATTGACTCTATGATTCCGATTGGCAGGGGACAAAGAGAACTGATAATAGGGGACAGGCAGACAGGTAAAACAGCTCTCGCGACAGACACCATTATTAATCAAAAGGGGAAGGATGTTTACTGTATTTATGTAGCTATAGGGCAGAAGCAATCTACGGTTGCACAGGTAGTGGATAAGCTAAGAGCTTTTGATGCCATGGATTACACAATAATAGTAGCGGCTACTGCATCCGAGAGCGCTCCGCTGCAGTGGATAGCGCCTTATGCCGGATGTTCAATGGGAGAATATTTTAGAGATAACGGTATGCACGCCCTGGTTATATATGACGACTTGTCAAAACACGCGGTCGCTTACAGACAGCTCTCTCTCCTTTTAAGAAGGCCTCCGGGAAGAGAAGCTTTCCCGGGCGATGTTTTCTATCTCCATTCCAGACTTTTGGAGAGAGCTGCAAAACTCAGAGATGATCTGGGTGGAGGCTCACTAACGGCTCTTCCCATTATAGAAACCCAGGCCGGAGACGTTTCCGCATATATCCCTACGAATGTTATTTCAATTACCGACGGACAGATTTACCTTGAGTCGGATCTTTTTTACGCAGGTGTCAGACCGGCGGTTAACGTAGGGCTTTCAGTTTCGCGTGTCGGCGGTTCAGCTCAGATTAAGGCTATGAAACAGGTCGCAGGATCGTTGAGACTTGACCTTGCGCAGTATAGAGAATTAGCGGCTTTCGCGCAGTTCGGATCTGACCTTGATAAGTCCACACAGAAGCAGCTTACAAGAGGATCAAGACTCGTGGAAGTTTTAAAACAGCTTCAATACAAGCCGCTGTCGGTTGCAAAACAGGTTTTAATAATTTTCTGCGGAGTTAACGGCTATCTTGACGATCTCGAAGTAAACAAAATTTCCAGGTTCGAACATGATTTTTATATTTTCCTGGACAGCAAACACCCTGAAATAGAAAAACTAGTTATGGAGAAAAAGGAACTTACAGACGATATCAAACAAAAAATACACGTGGTTGTTAAGGAATTTAAGGAAAAATTTTCGGTTGAATAAGAACTATGGCAAATAATTTAAGAACAATAAGAAAAAGAATCTTAAGCATAGAGATTACGCAGCAGATTATGAAGGCCATGAAAATGGTCGCTGCTGCGAAGCTCAGACGTGCTCAGGAAAGGGCCGTAGGTTCAAGGCCCTATCTTGGCTCCTTAACCGATATTCTGGGAATACTTCTTTCGAAAACCAATTTTAAAAAACCCGAACTTTTAGTTAAAAGAGAAGAGATTAAAAATACGGCAATTCTGCTTTATACTTCTAACAGGGGATTATGCGGATCATTCAACAATAATCTCATTAGGCATGCCGAAGATTTAATAAAGGAATTAAGAAATGAAGGTAAAGAGACCTCTCTTTATCATATCGGTAAAAAGGGCTTTAAATATTTTCGCAAGAGAAATTACGATATAGCAAAATATTACGACAATGTTTCTGAGACGATAACCCCTGATGAAATAAATCCGGTCAGGAGAGACCTGGTTGAAGGATATCTTGAACGTAAATTCGATAGACTGATTATCGTCTATTCAAAATTTCATTCTGCAGCAATGGCAAGACCCATGTCGTTCGATCTTTTTCCGCTTGATATTGAACCTGCACAGATGGAGCCGGTGGTTCTATACGAGCCGGAGCATGAAAAACTTTTGGCCGAACTTTTACCTGAATACGTAAAATCAAAGGTTTTAAATGCAATGCTGGAGTCTTATGCAAGTGAGCAGGGATCAAGAATGACCGCTATGGAAGCAGCAAGCAAAAATGCAGGCGACATGTTAAAGAGCATGTCTCTTGAATTCAACAAGGCAAGGCAGGCGCTTATCACTCAGGAGCTTGTTGAAATTACGGGAAGCGCTGAGGCGGTTAGGGGCAGTGCATAAATTTAATAATAGTTAAAAGATTAAATATTCGGAGGTTTTAGAAAAAATGGCTACAGGAAGAATAGTCCAGATAATAGGACCGGTTGTCGACGTTGAATTTCCAAGGGGCAAGCTGCCTCAGATCTATCACGCATTAACGGTTACAAATCCGGCTATCGACGACAGGGAAAACAATCTAATACTAGAAGTCAATCAGCATATAGGTGAAAACACTGTTAGAACACTTGCTATGGATTTGACCGAAGGTCTTATAAGGGGCCAGGATGTAATAGATACAAAAGCGGAAATTACAGTTCCGGTAGGAAAAGAATGTTTGGGTAGAATATTAAACGTAGTAGGAGAACCGGTTGACGAGGCAGGTCCTGTAAAAACCGACAAAAGATACCCAATTCACAGAGAACCCCCAAGCTTCATGGATCAGGATACATCTATTTCAATGTTCGAAACCGGAATTAAGGTCATTGACTTGATTGAGCCTTATTCAACCGGAGGAAAAATCGGGCTGTTCGGTGGAGCTGGAGTCGGCAAGACGGTAATTATTATGGAGCTCATTCAGAATGTTGCCAAACAGCACGGCGGATATTCAGTTTTCGGAGGCGTCGGTGAGAGGACACGTGAAGGGAATGATCTCTGGCTTGAAATGAAAGAGTCCGGCGTTTTGGAAAAAACTGCTCTTATTTACGGCCAGATGACCGAACCTCCCGGAGCAAGAGCCAGAATCGGTTTAACCGCAGTAACAGCGGCTGAATATTTTAGAGATGAAGAGGGCCAGGACGTTCTTCTCTTCATTGACAACATCTTCAGATTTACTCAGGCGAATTCGGAAGTTTCAACTCTTCTTGGAAGAATTTCCTCAGCCGTCGGTTATCAGCCGACACTGGCAACTGACCTTGGAGAGCTCGAAGAAAGAATTACTTCAACAAAGAAGGGTTCAATTACATCGGTTCAGGCCATTTATGTTCCCGCTGATGACTTGACAGACCCGGCACCTGCAACGACTTTTTCGCACCTTGATGCAACGACGGTTCTTTCCAGAAGAATCGTGGAGCTTGGAATATATCCTGCAGTAGATCCGCTTGATTCTACGTCGAGAATTTTAGATCCTGCGGTAGTCGGGGACGAACATTAT
>CAYYBZ010000155.1:1164-5588 GCA_964470285.1 uncultured Oligoflexia bacterium | reverse complement strand
GAACCCGGCAACCCCCTTATTTATACTACAACAAAAGAATTTCTAGAATTCTTCAACCTGAAAAGCCTGGACGAACTTCCTACATTGAGGGATTACCATGAGCTCGCTCAGCAGAATTCTACGCTGCAGTCAGAACCCGAGTTAAAATTTTCTGAAGAAGAACAAAATTCTCAAGGAGAACAGTGAGCAACATCTTTGGAAACCGAACAGGATTAAAACCCAGTCAACTTAAAAAACTGCAGTATATTTACAGACGAAGAGTAGATCATGATCAGATATGTTCCTGGGAAGTTCTTAAATATATCTGCGACATATCAAGAGAAATAAAAAGACAGATAGGCCTTTTAATAAACAGAAAAGGCGGTATTGATTATGTAATTGTCGGCGATCACCGCTCGATACTTTTCCCTGAATTGGACAGGGCAAGGACAGGTTACGGAAGACTAAGAGGACTTAGATACGTTCACACTCATCTGAAAAATGAAAGTCTTTCCGAAGAAGATATAACCGACTTATCCCTTTTACGCCTCGATTACATGCTTGCCGTAACGGTAAGGGAAGACGGCTTCCCCGGTCAACTTTACTGTGCACACCTCTTACCACCGACTAACGGACATATAAATCCTGTTAACAGGTTTACGCTAAACGACTTTAATAATCTTGAGAATACATTTTTAGAATTTATATCCGGACTTGAGGATGAACTTCAAAGATCTACCGAAAAAATCGCGCCTCAAAACGGTAAAGACAATGCAATGATTGTATGCTGTTCGCAGAGGTCTAACGCATATCTTGATGAATCCATAGAAGAAACCAAAGAGTTAGCTAATACGTGCGACGTAAACATAGTCGACACATTCATTCAATATAGAAACAAACCTGACCCGAAGTATTTGATCGGTAAAGGCAAGCTTAAAGAATTGATACTTAAGTCAATGCAGTTCAATTGTAATCTTCTTATTTTTAATCAGAACCTCAATCCTTCACTTGCCAGAAGGATTTCAGACTTTACCGGATTGAAAATAATCGACAGAACACAGTTAATACTGGATGTTTTTGCCCAAAGGGCAAACTCCAGAGACGGCAAAGTACAGGTTGAACTTGCGCAGTTAAAATATATCCTGCCAAGACTTGTGGAAAAAGACACAATGCTTTCAAGGTTAACCGGAGGAATCGGAGGTAGAGGCCCAGGAGAAACAAAGCTGGAAATTCACAGAAGAAGGGCTGAAGAGAGAATTACAGGACTTGAAAGGGAAATAGACAATCTAAGTAAAAAAAGATTTCAAAAGAGGAGAATGCGCAACAGAGCCAATTTACCGATCATTTCGATTGTGGGTTATACCAATGCGGGTAAATCAACACTTTTAAACAATCTTACCAAAAGTTCGGTAATAGCCGAAAACCGCCCATTTTCAACACTTGACCCGGCATCACGCAGATTAAGGTTTCCAAAAGAAAGAGAAGTTATAATAACGGATACTGTCGGATTTATAAGAGATTTACCGTCTGACTTAATCAATGCTTTCAGAGCTACTTTGGAAGAAATAGGCGATGCCGACCTTATACTTCACATCATAGATTCATCTAACCCGAATTTCAGGGCCCATGTAGAATCCGTAGAAAGCATACTTAAAGAATTAAACTATCATGCAATACCCCGAATCAAGGTATTCAACAAAATTGACAGGATTGAAGAAGAAAGAATCGCAAACCTGTATTCAATAGAAAATTCCGTATGTTTAAGTGCAATAAATACAAACTCATTTACGGACTTGATGCTCAAAATGCACTCACATCTGTGGCCCGTAAACAATTCTTCTAATTAATTCTTTACATCGTTAAACTCGGCATCAATAACATCATCGCCCTTGTTGTCAGGGGACGGCCCTCCGGGTTGATTTTTAGTTCCTTCCTTTCCGTTTCCGCCGTCGGTCGTTCCTTTAGGACCCTGAGCCTGGGCCTGCTTGTACATAATTTCTGCGAGCTTGTGAGAAGCTTTCATCAGCTCATCGGTTTTGGCTTTCATCTGCTCGACATTTCCGGATTCCATGGCCTTTTTGGTTTCGGCTAAAGCGGTTTCAATCTTTGAAACTTCATCTGAAGGTATTTTATCCTTATTCTCGTTTAACGTTTTCTCAGTCTGATAAATTAAGGAATCCGTCCTATTTTTAACCTCCACCTCTTCCTTCTTCTTTTTATCTTCCTGGGCAAACTTTTCCGCATCCTTTACCGATTTCTCGACCTCTTCATTTGAAAGCCCGCTTGAAGACGTAATTGTTATTTTCTGTTCCTTCTTGGTCGCAAGATCCTTTGCCGAAACGTTAACAATACCGTTGGCGTCTATATCAAACGTGACTTCAATTTGCGGCACTCCTCTTGGAGCCGAAGGAATTCCGACAAGCTGGAATCTGCCAAGTGTTCTGTTATCAAAAGACATTTCCCTTTCACCCTGCAGTACATGAATATCAACGCTTGTCTGATTATCAGATGCCGTAGAGAATATCTCGCTTTTCTTTGAAGGAATAGTTGTGTTCCTTGGTATAAGCTTAGTCATGACGTTACCGAGGGTTTCTATACCGAGCGAGAGCGGGGTTACATCAAGCAAAAGAACATCTTTTACCTCCCCGGCTAAAACTCCTCCCTGAACGGCCGCTCCTACCGATACTACTTCGTCGGGATTAACGGTTTTGTTAGGCTCTTTACCGAAAACTTCCTTGACTATTTCCTGAACTCTGGGAATTCTTGTGGAACCGCCGACAAGAACGATTTCATCAATATCCTGTGCTTTTACGTCTGCATCCTGAATTGCTCTAATACAGGGATTTTTGGTTTTATCAATTATATCACCTACAAGCTGCTCAAATTTTGATCTCGAAAGCTTGATATTCATGTGTTTTGGGCCGGTTGCATCGGCAGTTAAAAACGGAAGATTAATCTCCGTTTCCATTGTAGAGGACAGCTCAATTTTTGCCTTTTCTGCGGCCTCTTTGAGCCTCTGAATTACCATTTTGTCTTTGCTGATATCTACGCCCTGATCTTTCTTGAACTCACCGACCAGATAATTAATCAACGCCTGGTCAATATCGTCTCCTCCAAGATGAGTATCTCCGTTGGTGGCCTTTACTTCTACAACATTGTCCCCTACTTCAAGTATTGAAATATCAAACGTACCGCCGCCGAAATCATAAACCGCTATCAGCTGATCCTTTTTCTTATCAAGACCGTAAGCCAGGGCTGCCGCCGTAGGCTCGTTAATTATTCTCTTTACTTCAAAACCGGCGATTTTTCCTGCATCTTTTGTCGCCTGTCTTTGAGAGTCATTAAAATAAGCTGGAACCGTTATTACCGCTTCTGTAATCTTTTCACCGAGATACTCTTCTGCTGCTTTTTTTAGTTTTTGAAGAATCATGGCTGATATTTCCGGTGGCGCATAATGTTTACCCTGGATTTCTATTTTTATATCCCCGTTGTCACCCTCAAGAGTTTTGTACGGAACAATACCTCTTTCTGATTCCACCTCAGAAAATTTCATACCCATAAATCTTTTTATTGAATAAACGGTATTTTCTGGATTAGTTATAGCCTGTCTTTTGGCAACCTGACCGACTAATCTTTCACCGTCCTTTGTAAATGCAACTACCGAGGGAGTTGTTCTGCCACCCTCTTCATTTGCTATTATTTTGGGTTCACCGCCTTCCATAACAGCTACGCAGGAGTTCGTTGTACCGAGATCTATCCCAATTATTTTACCCATTTTTCCTCCAATATTAATAATTACAGTTAGTTATCTATCATTAATTTTTTATTCAAGATAAAAGATATGCACTAGAGGTAAAATGTCAAGTGTAGCAGCAATAAAAATACCGATATTGAGTATAAAGCCTATATTTTGGTTTTAACTATATCGCCTATTTCGAGATCTTTGGTGGAATCCATTACCCAGACCGTAGATGCCCTTTCTTGGGACCTTACAACAAGAACTTTGCCGATAACCGTCCACGGCAGTTTCTTGTCATTACCGATTCCAAGTCCGTCTCCCCGTCTTACTATGAAAAGCACCGTACCGGGATCTATTCCTTTTTCCGTACCGAGATTTACGTATGCAAATTCATTTTGCCCTATTAATCTGTGAAGACTTTCAGAACCGGAGAGGTATCCTGTTAGTTCCTTTTCAATGAATTTAGGTCTAACTTTTACAACGGGGTCCTTGTATGGAATTACCTTGTCCTCTCTTCTGATATCGTATTCAGAGTCAAGTATTGTTCCTACATAAACATCCTTTTTAATAGCGTTAACTCTGACATTTGCTTTCTTAAAAATCTGATAACCCAGGAATTTACCCTTAGGGTCCTTGACTTTTCCCACCGTTTCAAAAACAACGAATCTATCGCCGACCTTAACGCTTCTTTTTCTGCCCTTTTTAA